>NZ_CAXTBY010000036.1:25200-33899 GCF_964242245.1 uncultured Methylobacterium sp.
CTTGACCGTGGTGTCGAACTTGGCCGTGATGTCGAAGATGACCGTCTCGTCGTCGCGATCTGCGACCACGGAGAAGCCGTCCGCGACCGTGACGGACAGGAGGGCGGACGTCTCGTCCATCGTCGCGGCGACCCGCGCCGTGTCCTGGCCGAGGCGCCCCCGAAGCTCCGCCGTGTCGAAGGCGAAGGCACCGGGAACGCGCAGTCGCGTGGCGCCCTCCTCGGCCGTGATCGCCGCCTGCGCGCCCATCGGCAGGCGAACCGACAGGCGGGTCAGCGTCGGCAGCTTCGCGATCTCGACGGGCAGCGGCCGACGGATGGGAACCGGGTTGCGGGCCCTGAGGGCAGCCTCGGCGAGACGGGCGCGGCGGGCCAACTCGGCCACCGCCTCCTGCGGCAGGGCGGGCGGCGATCCGGCCCAGGTCTCCGGCAGCAGATCGACGAAGACGCGCTCGCCCGCCTCCTGCACGTTGACCCGCACGGGCCTCTGCAGCCCCAGCCGCAGGCCGCTGCCGTCCGGGTCGCGCCGGACCGTGGCGACGTAGGCCGGCATCTCGGCAGCGAGGCGCTCCGGGCCGGCCTCGGTCTTCTCGCCGTAGGCCAGGATCAGCACCCCACCCGAGAGGCGGGCCTTCACGGAGACCGGGCCGTCGAAGGTGAGCGCGATGCGGCCGTAGCCCTGGGGCTCCGCGCCGCTCGCAGCGAGCAGGCGGGCGGCCTCCGCGGGCATCCCGAGGCCGACGAGGAGGCCGAGCGCCAAGCCTACGCTGCGGGGCACGCACCGGACTTCCCGTCCCGCCTCCCGCCTCGCATCCATCGCCACGCTGCACCCGAGGGCGGCGGGCGCCCCGACGAGGGGCGCAACGCTCCGACGCCGCTGATGCCCGGACACTGCCCGATCGCGGCTAACGCGCGCTTAATCGGGCCGGTCGGGTCCCCGCGTCCAAGAACCGACGGTGATCGGACCGGACGGCGCGCCGTCGTCGGACCTGGAAACTCACCGCTTCACGATGAGATTGGGCACCAGCACGCTCGAAGGGCCGAACGTCTCGATCGCCCGCTTGCAGTTCTCGGGCACGTTCTTGCCGTAGGTCTCCATGTAGGATCGCACGATCAAGGCAAGCTCGCCCCGGTCGAGGTCGTCGGGGTCGAGCCCCAGGCGCCGGACGGCGGTCCTCAGCAGGTCGGGATCGCCCCGGACGTCGGGGCAGGACGTGTTGGCGAAGCCGACGAGGCCGGCGAGCTTGGCCGCGAGGTTGCGGGTCCGGTCGGGCTTCGGATCGATGGGGGCGGTCGACGGAGCGGCATCGGGCGACGCGCTTCCCTGGGCCGCGAGCTGCGTCCCGATGCAGGCCAGCATGACCGCCGCGATGATCGTCCGCATGACGGCTGCCTTTCCCTCCCGCTCGCTCGCCGATCAGCCGCCGAAGGCGAGCGCGCGGTCCCACACCGATGCGAAGCTGATCAGGGAGACGTTGATCGGCTGAGGCTCGTTCGTCCCCGGCTTCTGGCCGACGACGACCAGGGTCTTGGCGGTGCGCATCGCGTCGGTGGCGGGCGTCGGGAAGCTGATCGGCACGAGGCAGCCCTCGCTGGTGCACGAGACGAAAGGCGCGCCCTTGCCCAGGACGGCATCGTCGAGCTTGAACGTGACGCCCGGATCGATCGCCAGCCCGAAGGGCATCAGGATCAGACCCTCCGCGCGCCCGTCCTTGGGTGTCCTCAGCTCGATCGCGAACTGCCGCCGGCCGGTCTTGTTGTCCCCCTGCGACTGCGTCAGCGTGCAGGAGGTCGTCGCGTCCGCGCGGGCGCAGTTCAGGGTCCAGTCCGCGTAGCTCTCGCTGATCGAGACGGCTCCGGTCGGCCAGATCGCGGCCTGCGTCGCTGCCGCAGGGGCCGCCGCCGGTGCCGCAGCAGGGCTGACCTTGGGCGCGGGCTTCGGTGCGCGCGGCTTGGGCTTGGCCTTCGCCGCCGGCGCCTCGGCCGGCGCCTCCTCCTGCGCGGCGCACGGTGAGACCCCGAGCATCAGCGCGAGCGGGATCGCGGGTTGGCGAAGCGCGCGGAACAGCAACATGCGGAATTGGCTCCCCTCGGCCGGCGTGGCGACGGGAGCCGCCTAGCCCGCTCCTCCGGGCGGTGCAATCCGAGCATCCGCACAATCTCGGGTCGGCCCCCCCGATCGCGGCTCGGTTCAGGACGTGATGTGTTCTCCCATTTGCGGTCGCGACGTCTCTTCGGGGCGATGCACAGGCCCGCGGAGGCACGTGGGAGGGGACTGCGGCCGCCCGCAGCGCGTCGCGCGGTTGACCGTGGAGGCACGAGGCGGCACTAGACCGCAGCCGCGCCGGACCGGGCACCGCACCGGCTTCGATCGCGCCGAAGGTACGGCGCGTGATGCGCCGGGGCCCGTCGCCCGCGCGTCACATCCGCCGCCTAACCCCGAGCCGCACGAGGCCATTCGAGGACCGTCCGAGCCATGACCGATACGCCGACCCGCTGGCCGATCCACGGCCGCATCAGCGGACCCATCGTGATGATCGGCTTCGGCTCGATCGGCCGCGGCACGCTTCCCCTCATCGAGCGCCACTTCGACTACGACCCTGCGCGCTTCACCGTGATCGACCCGGACGATTCGCATCGTCCACTGGCCGAGCAGCACGGGCTGCGCTTCGAGACGATCGCGCTCACCCGCGAGAATTTCCGCGACGTGCTGACGCCGCTGCTCACCGCGGGCGGCGGCCAGGGGTTCTGCGTCAACCTCTCGGTCGACACCGCCTCGCGCGCGATCCTGGAGCTGTGCCGCGAACTCGGCGCCCTCTACATCGACACCGTCGCCGAGCCGTGGCCGGGCTTCTACTTCGACAAGACGAGGAGCCAGGGCGACCGCACCAACTACGCGCTGCGCCAGGAGATCCTCGATGCCCGCGCGGCGAGGCCCGGCGGCACCACGGCCGTGTCCTGCTGCGGGGCCAATCCCGGCATGGTCTCGTGGTTCGTGAAGCGGGCGCTCCTCGACCTCGCTAAGGAGACCGGATCGGCCACGCCCGAGCCGCGCACCCGCGAGGAATGGGCCGCGCTGATGCGCGAGGTCGGCGTCAAGGGCATCCACATCGCCGAGCGCGACACGCAGCGCGCCAAGCACCCGAAGCCGCGGGGCGTGTTCGTCAACACGTGGTCGGTCGAGGGCTTCGTCTCGGAGGGCAACCAGCCGGCGGAGCTCGGCTGGGGCACGCACGAGACGTGGAAGCCGGACAACGCCCGCGAGCAGGAGCGCGGTTCGGCTTGCGCCATCTACCTGCTCCAGGCCGGCGCCGACACCCGGGTGCGCTCGTGGACGCCGACCGCGCAGGCGCAGCTCGGCTTCCTCGTGACCCACAACGAGGCGATCTCGATCGCCGACTACTACACCGTGCGCGAGGGCGAGCGGACCGTCTACCGCCCGACCTGCCACTACGCCTACCACCCGGCCGACGACGCCGTGCTCTCCCTCCACGAGATGTTCGGCCACGCCGGCAAGGTCCAGGAGAAACAATCCATCCTCGGCGAAGGCGAGATCGTGGACGGCATCGACGAACTCGGCGTGCTGCTCTACGGCCATGCGCGGAACGCCTACTGGTACGGCTCGCAGCTCTCCATCGAGGAGACGCGGGCGCTTGCGCCCTACCAGAACGCCACCGGCCTCCAGGTCACCTCCGCCGTGCTCGCCGGCATGGTCTGGGCGCTGGAGAACCCGGAGGCCGGCATCGTCGAGGCCGACGAGATGGACTTCCGCCGCTGCCTCGAAGTCCAGACGCCGTATCTCGGCCCGGTGGTCGGTGTCTACACCGACTGGACGCCGCTTACCGGCCGTCCCGGCCTGTTCCCGGAGGACATCGACGCGAGCGATCCCTGGCAGTTCCGCAACGTGCTCGTGCACGGCTGAGCGCGCGACGGTTGCCGGCGCTTGCCGGGATGATACCATCGCGCTCCTCACGCAAGGAGGCCGCGATGGCGTTGGCGGTGAAGCGCGACGTTCGCATGAGCGTCGCCGCGTATCAGGCCTGGGTCGAGTCGAAGCCCGAGGAGGAGCGCTGGGAGCTCCTCGACGGCCTGCCTGTGCCGATGTCGCCGCCGGCGGCGCGCCACCAGCGCATCGTCATGAATTTGGGCAAGCGCCTGGATGATCTCGCCGAGGCACGGGGATGCAGCGCGCTGCCGGGCCTCGCCGTGCTCAGCGCGGCGATGGACGATTTCGCGCCGATCCCCGACATCGTCGTCCAACGCGGCCCGCTGCCGCGGGACGGCTACACCCGCGATCCCCTGCTCGTGGCCGAGGTGCTCTCGCCCTCGACGATGAGCAACGATCGCGGCCGCAAGACCGACTTCTTCCGCACCGTCGCGTCGCTGCAGACCTTCCTGATCGTCTACCAGGACGAGGCCCGCGTCGAGGTCTGGCGCCGCGACGCCGCCTGGAGCAAGCAGGTCCTGGGGCTCGACGCGACGATCGATCTGCCCGAGCTCGGCGGGACGCTCGCCGTCTCGGACGTCTACGCCAGGACCGCGTTCTGATCCGCTCCCAGCTTCAGGTTGCAGCCCTTGCCTCATTTCGAAGATTTCTACGCCGACAAGCTGCGCGGGGCGCTTGGGCTGACCGATGCGGAATCGGTGCTGGACCTGCGCGGCAGCAACCGCGCGACTGCCGAGGCCTCCCTGAAGGAGATGCTGGAGCGCAGCCGGTTCGCCAAGGGCAAGACCGTGGCGATCCGCCTCGACCCGCCGTCGGAGGGCGGCGGCGAGACCCTGTTCCAGCCGGCCGGCCGCCTGCTGCTCGACGCCAAGCGCCGCGGGCTGGTCGAGCGGCTCCAGACGCTGCCGGCGCAGGACGGGCTTGGCTTCTACGTCGCGCTCGCCGGCAGGCCGCAGCGCGCGCCGGCCTGATCCGCGGGCGTCGCCGGTCGCGTTGACAGCGCCCGGGGCGGAGCCGATACCGCCGCGACCGGGAATCCATGCAGCAGCGCACCTATAAGACCGCGGTGATGGTGGTCCACGATCTCGTGGCGACCGCTTTGGCCGTGGTCCTCACCTTCGTGTTCCGCTTCAACGGCGACTGGCTCGCCGACCGGATGCACGCGCTTCCCATCCTCCTGCCGCCGTTCCTCGTCGTGGCCGGGCTGGTCTACGGCCGGTTCGGGCTCTACCGCACCAAGTGGCGCTTCGCCTCCCTGCCGGATCTCGCCGGGATCGTGCGGGCCGCGAGCGTGCTGGCGCTCGCCCTCCTCGTGCTCGACTACGTCCTGGTCTCGGCCGACCTCTACGGCTTCTACTTCTTCGGCAAGATCGCCATCGCGCTCTACTGGGTGCTCCAGGTCTTCCTTCTCGGCGGCACGCGCCTCGCCTTCCGCTACCTGAAGTACGCCCGCTCGAAGCAGTCGAGCGCGCGCGCCGCCACGGTGCCGACCCTGCTGCTCGGGCGCGGCGCCGACATCGAGACGCTGCTGCGCGCGATCGAGTCGGGCTCGGTGCGCAAGCTCAGCGTCAAGGGCATCCTCTCGCCCCGCGCCGACGAGGCCGGCCAGACGATGCGCGACGTGGCCGTGCTCGGCGGCTTCGCGGACTTGGAGCGCGTGGTGGCCAACCTCGCCGAGCGCGGGCAGCCGGTGCGTCGCCTCGTGGCGACCCCGAGCGCGCTCGCGCCCGAGGCGGAGCCCGACGACCTCATCGCGCGCGCCCGGCGGCTGGGCCTGCCGCTCGTCCGCGTGGTCAGCCTCGGCGAGGGGATGCGCGATGCTGAACTCGCGCCGCTGGAGATCGAGGATCTGCTGCTCAGGCCGACCGTCGCCATCGACCGTCCGCGGCTGGAGCGCTTCCTCGCGGGCAAGCGCGTGATCGTCACCGGCGGCGGCGGCTCGATCGGGTCCGAGATCTGCGCCCGCGCGCTGGCCTTCGGTGCTTCCGCCGTGCTCGTGGTCGAGAGCTCCGAGCCGGCGCTCCACGGCATCCTCAGCCAGCCGGCATTGCTGAACGCCGAGGCTGAGGTAAGCGGCACGCTCGCCGACATCCGCGACCGCGACCGCCTCCACGCGGTCTTCGCGGAGTTCCGTCCGGACTACGTGTTCCACGCCGCCGCCCTGAAGCAGGTGCCCTACCTGGAGCGCGATTGGGGCGAGGGCATCAAGACCAACGTCTTCGGCTCGATCAACGTCGCCGACGCGGCGGTCGCGGCCGGCGCCCGCGCGCTGGTGATGATTTCCACCGACAAGGCGATCGAGCCGGTGTCGCAGCTCGGCGTCACCAAGCGCTTCGCCGAGATGGTCGCCCAGGCGCGCGATGCCGAGCAGGCCGCGCTCCCCGGCCATCCGACCCGGCTGATCGCCGTGCGCTTCGGCAACGTGCTGGGCTCGGCCGGCTCGGTGGTGCCGGTGTTCAAGGCGCAGATCGCCCGCGGCGGCCCCGTCACGGTCACCCACCCCGACATGGTGCGCTACTTCATGACCGTGCGGGAGGCGGCTGACCTCGTCCTCACCGCAGCCTCCCACGCCGACCGCGAGGCGCGGGCGCCGTCGCCGGGCGGTGCGGATCAGCGGGCGGCCGTCTACGTCCTCAAGATGGGGCAGCCGGTCAGGATTCGGGAGCTGGCCGAGCGGATGATCCGGCTCGCCGGCTTCGAGCCGGGCGCGGAGATCGAGGTGGTGTTCTCCGGCTCCCGTCCGGGCGAGCGCCTCAACGAGATCCTGTTCGCCCGCGAGGAGCCGCGGGTCAGCCTCGACGGGATCGACGGCGTGATGGCGGCGAGCCCCGTCTTCGCCGACCGCGCCCGCCTCGACGCCTGGACCGCGAGCCTGCGCAGGGCCGTGGCGGAGGACGACCGCGCGGCGGCCGAGGCCGTGTTCGAGGCGGCGATCCCGCACTTTCGCGAGCGCTTCGGCGCGCCGCCGACGGCCGCGACGAGCCCCGTCGAGGCCGCGCCCGGCGAGACCGTGGCCGTGCGTCGGGAGCCGCGCGCCGAGGCGCCGTACTCCGGAACCGCGCCCGTGGGCCTCCGTTGACCCCGCCCGCCGTCCCCGGGAACCATCCGGCACCCAGCCCCATTGAGGGCTGACCGATGTGGCGCCGCCATGAACCCCGGCGGCGCGCCGATGAGAGGACGAGCGAATGCGGACGAAGACGATACTGGCAGGGCTCATGCTGACGGGAAGCCTCGGCCTCGCGATGCCGGCCTCGGCGCAGGGCATCCAGATCGGACCCGGCGGCGTGCGCGTCGATCCGGGCTATCGCGGGGGACGCGACGCCGACCTGAGCCGCGGCGAGGCGGTCCGCATCGCCCGGCGCGAGGGTCTCGCCGACGTGGACAACGTCGACCGCCGCGGGCCGCGCATCATCGTGCGCGGTTCGGACCGGCGCGGCGACGACATCACCGTCGTGGTCGACAGCCGCTCGGGCGACGTGATCGACGTTCGCCGCTGAGCGGCGCCATTCAGCAACGCGAGGTAAATCCCGGTCGGACACGGCCGGGATTTTCGTTTGATCGGGCCCGAGAGCTTTGCCGTGGATACGCCGTCGCGGGGTGTTCAGCCGGCACCTGCATCGATGTCACGGACGGTGAGGGCTCAACCCGCGCTCCGCGCCAGTCGCCCGAGACCTTCCGGCGTCGCGGTCGCCGGCTGCCAGCCGAGGGCCGCCAGCCCGTCGCTGCGCGCGATCAGGTTCTCGGCGAGCCGTGCGTAGATTGCTTCGCGCCCGGTCAGCCGGCAGGCCAGTCCGATCAGGCCGGACGGCACCGGGACCAAGTTGGGGCGGCGGCCGAGCCCCGCGCGCAGGGCGCGCAACATCTCGGGCAGCGTCTGCGCGTCGGGATCGGCGACGATCAGCGCCCGGTTGAGCGGTCCGTCCGCCCCCAGCACCGCGGCGATGGCGGCCGACAGGCTCTCGGTCGAGACCAGGGAGCGCCGGCCGCTGAGCCTGCCGAGCGGCAGCGGGTAGGGCGTGCGCGCGAGCCGCAGCAGCGCGGCCATGTTGCCCTTGACGCCCGCGCCGTAGACGAGGACCGGCCGAAGTGCCACCCAATCGAGCCCGATATCGGCCAGCGCCCGCTCGGCGTCGAGTTTCGAGCGGCCGTAGGCATCGGTCGGCATCGGGGTGTCGCTCTCCGTGACGATGCCGGGCGCGCTCGCGCCGACCTGTGCCCGGATCGAGGACAGGAACACGAAGCGCCGGACCCGCGCCTTCGCGGCCGCCTCGGCGAGGCGGCGCGTCGCCTCGGTGTTCAGCGTGCGGTAATCGTCCTCCGGTGCCCCCGACATCGCGTGGGCGAGCCCGGCCGAATGCACGACCGCGTCGACGCCGGCGAGCGCCGCCGCCATGTTCATCGGCCGAATCAGGTCGCCGACGACGGCGCTCGACGCCCCCTCCGGCACGTCCACCGGCCGCCGCAGCAAGACGCGCACGCGATACCCGCGCTGCGACAGGCTGCGCAGGACGTGTCGGCCGATGAAGCCGGTTGCCCCCGTGAGCGCCACGAGCTGGCTCACGTCGAAAGCCCCATCCTGGATCGTCTCATATGATCTCCGGTTGATGGGTTCGGGGGCGTCGCGTCATCCGCGCCTCCTTCCCTCCCTCCTCCGCTTGCGGATTCACACATCTTGAAACCGGTGCTGCGTGGATCGGGCGAAGCGCCGGGCGGCTCCCTCTCCCCACACATCTCGGGCTTGCCCGAGATGTGCA
>NZ_CAXTBY010000037.1:0-33288 GCF_964242245.1 uncultured Methylobacterium sp.
TCCGGCAACCGACGCAGATCCGAGGGATCCGACAAACCGTCCAATATCGAGGGGGAGTGTGCCACGGGATCAGCCTCGTATCGGTCTGCGGGCGCGGGTGGGACCCTTGGCCATGCGGTGTCGCATCCTACTCGACGTCCAAGGGTGCGACGCCCGCGGCGCGCCCGTCGGGAGCCAGGGTGATCCGCTGGATGCGGGCCTCGGCCCGCTTCAGCAGCGACTCGCAGTGGCGCTTGAGCGCCTCGCCGCGCTCGTAGATCGTGACCGACTCATCCAGCGCCACATCGCCTTTTTCGAGGCGGCGGACGATCTCCTCGAGCTGCTCCAAGGCCTTCTCGAAGGGCATGTCGGCGGTAACCGTCGTCGCGTCGGGTCGGGTCTCGGTCATCCCTGAGGTTCCTTCGGTGCGGTTCTAGGGCGTGGCCCGCGCGTGGGACAAGCCCGGGTCGCGCGAAGCCGTGCCGCCGCGCACGGTTTCCGGCCCCGGGGCGGCGTTTGCGCCACACCGATCACCTCAATCCTGCGCGGTGCCGCCGATCAGTCGAGGGCGAGGCGGAACGGCGCGCCCTCGAAGGCGTCGGCCCCGCGGCCGATGCCCGCGATCGCCGCCACCATGCGGCCGTCCCGGCCGAGCAGCCGGTCGGCGATCTCGACGAACAGGCGGTTGGGCGTCGCCGTGGGCGAGGCCTGCCGCAGGCGCCGGGCGGTCTCCGCCTCGTCGCGGTCCGGACCGAGGGCGCAGGCGGCGATGTAGGCGGCGGCCGTCGAGCGGCTGACGCCGGCGTAGCAGTGGATCACCAGCGGCCGCTCGCGGGGCCAGGCCGCCACGAAATCGAGGATGGCGCGAACGTGCGCCTCGGCCGGCACCACGTGGCCGTCGGTCGCCGCGGTGATGTCGCTGACGCCGACGATGCCGTGGCACGCGGCCGCGATCGTGGCCGGGCGCTCCAAGGCGGTGCCGACGTTGATCAGCGTCAGCACGTGGCTCGCGCCGGTGGCGGCGACGGTCTCGTGCAGGCGCGAGAGGGAGCAGACGTGCAGGCTCGACATGGTCGTCTCAAGTCCCGGAGAGCGCGGCGAAGCGGTCGAGGTAGCACGCCTGGGCCTGCCCGCTCGGCCAGGGTTCGAGGAGGGCGCCCGCCGATCCAGGCAGGGAGGTATGGCGCCCGAAGTGGAGCGCCGCCTCGCCCGCGGAGAAACCCGCCAGCCGCACCGCCTCGGCGTGGGCCGCGATCCGGTCGGCCCGCTTGACGAGGCGGGCGAAGGCCGGCGTCGGCGCGTCGAGCCCGAAACGCAGGCGGATCGCGGCCATCAGGCGGCGCTCGACGCCCTTGTAGCCGTCGCCGATCGCCGCCTTCAGCGGCGAGATCATGTCGCCGACGACGTATTCCGGCGCGTCGTGCAGCAGCAGCTCCAGGCCCTGGGCGGCGGTGCAGCCGGGCGCCAAGTGGCGGCCGACCGCCTCGACCAGCAGCGCGTGCTGCGCCACGGAGAAGACGTGCGGGCCGGACGTCTGGCCGTTCCAGCGGGCGACCCGGGCAAGCCCGTGGGCGATGTCGGCGATCTCGATGTCCAGGGGGGAGGGGTCGAGCAGGTCGAGGCGCCGCCCCGACAGCATCCGCTGCCACGCCCGCGGCCGGGCGCTCACGGCGGCCGCCCGAGCGCCGCGCAGGGGGCGTGGCGGTGGCAGCCGACGAGGTGATCGTTGACCATGCCGACCGCCTGCATGAAGGCGTGGACGATCACCGGCCCGCAGAAGCCGAAGCCCTCGGCCCGCAGCGCCTTCGAGATGTTTCGCGAGATCTCCGTCTCGGTCAGGATCTCGGCGCGGGTGGCGGCCCGGCCCTGGATCGGCCGGCCCTCCGGCAGGGCGTCCCACAGGAAGCGGGAGAAGCCGGGGCCGCGCCCCTCGATCCGCAGCCACGCGCGGGCGCCCGCGACGGCGCCGACGATCTTGGCGCGGTTGCGGATGATGCCGGCGTCCCCCATCAGCCGCGCGACGTCGGCCTCGGTGAAGCGCGCGATCGCCTCGGGATCGAACCCGGCGAAGGCGCGGCGGAACCCGTCGCGGCGGCGCAGGATCGTGATCCAGGACAGGCCGGCCTGGAACCCGTCGAGGATCAGTTTTTCGTAGAGCGCGCGGCCGTCACGCTCGGGCACGCCCCACTCGGTGTCGTGGTAGGCGACGTAGAGCGGGTCGTGCCCGGCCCACCAGCAGCGGGCGCAGCCGTCGGGGTGGTGCACGAGGCCGTCGAGGGCCCGCGCCTCGGATCGGGCGGTCCGCTCCGCGTCGCGCGCCTGCGCCATTCAGCCGGCCGCCGAGCCGGCCGCGCCGGGCATCGCGAAGCTGGCGAAGGCCGGCCGCGCGACGCCGAAGACCCGCCCCTCGGCCCGCAGGACTTCGCCGGCCGCCACCGCGTCGGCGAGGCGGTCGAGGCGCAGCATCACCAGCCCGCGCCCCGCCGCCCGGCTGCCGGTGACGCCCAGGACCTTCTGGCCGGCGGTGATCTCCGAGCCGGGGGCTGCCGCCTCCCCCTCCGCGTAGGTCGCGGGCAGGATGCGGGTGCGCGCGGTGCCGCGATGCTGCATCCGCGAGACCACCTCCTGCCCGACGTAGCAGCCCTTCCTGAAATCGACGCCGCCGAGCTGGTCCATCAGCGCCTCGTGCGGGAAGGCGTCGCCGAGGGGGAAGTCGCGCCCGCCCTCGGGCACGCCGAGCCGGATGCGGTGGGCATGGTAGTCGGCCTCGGACGCGTCCGCCGAGAACGCGCCTTCCGCCGCATAGAGCCGCGCGCCGATGTCCGGCACCCGGGAATCGGCCGCGACCGCGACCTCCGCCGCGGTGGTGGCGCCGTCCCAGGCGGCGGCGATCGCCACCGTCGGATCGACGGCGATCTCGACCTGCGCGCGCAGGCGGTAGAGCGTCAGGCGCTTGGCGAGCCCCGCCGCGTGCGCGGCCGGCACGTCGAGGCGGTAGCCGTCCGCGCTCCGCGAGATCAGGAAGTCGAACTGGATCTTGCCCTGGGGCGTCAGCAGGGCGCCGAGCCGCGCCTCGGCGGCCCCGAGGGTCTCCACGTTGCAGGTGATCACGCCCTGGAGGAGGGCGGTCGCGTCCGGGCCGGCGAGCGTGACGAGGGCGCGGTCCGGCAGCAGGGCGATCGGCATGGCGGTTCCTTCAGGCCGCGCGATTGCGCGGGCCGAGGGCGTGACATAAGCCGCCCCCGAGCCGGCCTCAACCGCGGGAGACCCCATGGATCAGCCCTTGGACCAGCCCTTCGACCTCGTCCTCTCCGGCGGCACGGTGGTGAACCAGGACGGCGCGCACGCGGCCGACCTCGGCATCCGGGGCGCGCGCATCGCCGCGATCGGCGACCTGACCCACGCGGCGAGCCTGGAGCACCAGGACTGCCGCGGCCTGCACCTGCTGCCGGGCGTGATCGACACGCAGGTGCACTTCCGCGAGCCCGGCCTCGACCACAAGGAGGACCTCGAATCGGGCTCGCGCGCCGCGGTGATGGGCGGGGTGACCGCCGTCTTCGAGATGCCGAACACCAACCCGCTCACCACCAGCGCCGAGGCGCTCGCCGACAAGGTGTCCCGCGCCCACCACCGGATGCACTGCGACTTCGCGTTTTGGGTCGGCGGCACGCACGAGAACGCCGCGCAGGTGGCCGAGCTCGAACGGTTGCCGGGGGCGGCCGGCATCAAGGTGTTCGTCGGTTCGTCGACCGGCTCGCTGCTGGTGGAGGACGACGCGGGCGTGCGGGAGATCCTGAAGCACACCCGGCGACGCGCCGCCTTCCACGCCGAGGACGAGCCGATGCTGCGCGCGCGCAAGGGCCTGCGGGTGGCGGGCGACCCGTCCTCCCATCCGGTCTGGCGCTCGCCCGAAGCCGCCTTCAAGGCGACCCGACGGCTGGTGGCGCTGGCGCACGAGACCGGTGCGCGCATCCACATCCTGCACGTCTCCACCGCCGAGGAGATGGACTACCTCGCCGGGCACAAGGACGTGGCGAGCGTCGAGGTGACGCCGCACCACCTCACGCTGGACGGCGACGAGGCCTACGCCCGGCTCGGGACCCTGGTGCAGATGAACCCGCCGGTCCGCGGCGGCGCGCACCGCGAACGGATCTGGTGGGGGTTGGGGCAGGGGGTGGCGGACATCCTCGGGTCCGACCACGCGCCGCACACGCTGGCCGAGAAGGCCAAGCCTTATCCCGACTCGCCCTCCGGCATGACCGGGGTGCAGACGCTGGTGCCGATCATGCTCGACCACGTCGCGGCCGGCCGCCTGTCGCTCGCCCGCTTCGTCGACCTGACGAGCGCGGGCCCCAAGCGCCTGTTCGGCATCGCGCGAAAAGGTCGGCTCGCGCAGGGCTACGACGCCGACGTGACCGTGGTCGACCTCAAGCGCCGCGAGACCATCCGCAACGCCTGGATCGCGTCGAAGAGCGCCTGGACCCCCTACGACGGCGTCGCCGTCACCGGCTGGCCGGTCGGCACGCTGGTGCGCGGCGTGCGGGTGATGTGGGATGGTCTCCTCACGGCGCCATCGCGGGGCGAGGCCGTGCTGTTCGAGGAAGCGCTGGGGCGAGGCTGAGGTTCGCGTCGGACCTTTCAGACCGCACGCCTTCCCTCCCCCGCAGAGGGGGGGAGGGAAATTCAGCCAGGACTCTTTAAGCTGGGTCGCGCTATCCTAATGCTGGAGCGCGGTGGTGAAGGCGCCCCCACGGATGCGCTCGGGAAAGCCTTCGGCGTAGCGGGCAGTGGCCTCCTCGCCGTAGGTCATGACGAGCTCCTGAAAGGCCGCGAACAGGGCGGCCTGGGCCATGCAGTCGCCGTCGAGACCGTCGAGGCAACCTTCGGCGAACGCCTCGGAGACGTAGCCCAGGGCGGCGCGCTTCTCGTCCACGTCGGGCTCGAACGGGGCGGTCTGAGTGGTGTTCTGCATGGCGCGTCGCATCCGTTGCGCCGGCCCGGGGGCCCGGCGGACGGAAATGATGATAGGCGGCTCACGGGTCCGCGGCCAGCCGGCAATTGCGATGCGGTTAACGCGACCGCGACAAAGCGAACGTTTTCCCGGATGCTTTCGCAGTGTGGCACGCCGGCATCAGCCGCCGAAGCGGCCAGCCAGGGCATGCGACAGGCGCTCGCCCTCCGCGACGAAGCGGTTCGAGGCCTCGTCCGCGGCCGGCGTGCAGATCCGGTAGGTCATCGCGTAGCCGCGGTAGCCGCGGTTGTACGCGCCGGCGAGGCGGTCGCGGCGACCCGGCGTGACGCCCTCCGCCTCGATCAGCGCCTTCATCCGGCCCGGCCACTCGGCGGCGTCCGGGCCGGCGCACAGGCCGCGCAGGAAGGCGAGGGAGCCGATGATCTCGGACAGCCGCATGAGGTCGCGGTCGTAAGGTGCCGGCTGCTCCGGCGGGGGGGCCGGTTCCTTCTCCTTCTCGACGGCCTTCGGAGCCGGGCGGGTGGGCGGGCGCTGCTGAGCGAGGATCGGCGATGCGAGAGTAAAGAGCGCGGCGACGGCCAGCGACGCGATCGGGATGGCGCCGCGCGACCGTGATGCGCCGGGGAGCGCCCGGAAGGTGATCGGGGGGCCCCTCACGTCGCGCCCCCCGAGCGCGGCGCGCGCACTCGGGCGAACGCCTCCGCCAGCGTGCCGGCCAAGCCCGGCGTGGTCTCCAGGCCCGGAAGCTCCTCCCGGGTCGCCCAGCGGACATCGAGGGCCTCGGGCCCGGGACTCGGCTCACCGCCGCACCAGCGGGCGGCATGGGGATGGACGACGTAGTGGTGGCGCACGCGGCCGTCCGCGTCGCACGCGATGATCTCGGTGGGCGCCAGCACGCCGACCACCTCGGCCGTCAGGCCCACCTCCTCCTGCAATTCGCGCAACGCCGCCCCGGCCAGCGATTCGCCGGCCTCGACGAGGCCGCCGGGCAGGGTCCAGACGCCGCGCATCGGCGCGTTGGCGCGGGCGGCGAGCAGCACCCGGTCGCCGCGGATCACCGCGATCGAGGCGCCGACGAACGGGCGCAGGGGAAACAGCCTCGCCTCAGCCTCGCTCACGGCTGCGCGCCGCCCGGCGCCACGACGGCCACGCGCCCGTCGGCGAGACCGACCAGCAGACGCGCGCGGCGCCCCTGCCCAAGGGACGCGACGCCGAACGACGCGGCCGTGGGCAGGGCAATCCGATCACGCTCGCGGATGCCGCCCTTGAGCGACACGATGGCGAGCACCGCGCCGTCGCCGGCGGGCAGCGCGAGATCCGGCACGCCGGCGCCCTCGGGATCGAGGGTGGCGGCGAGATCGGCGTCGCCCGCGCCGCCGAGGTAGCCCGGCGCCTCCCCTGATAAGGTCATCGGTTCGGCCGCGGACCAGACCTGAAGGATGCCGGCGCCCGACCGCGACCGGACGGCCGCCACCTGCGCCACACCGGGCTCGGAGAAGTCGGCCACGGCGGCCACCTTCAGCGGGGCGCCGTCCTGGGGCGCGCTGCGTGCAACCACCGACCAGTCGCCGGCGCCGGTCCGCGCCACGAGGGCGAGGCCGGCGCGGTCGGCGCCGTGGAGCGTCGCGGCAACGAAGGCCGGCCGGCCGGACAGCCGCAGGGCGCGGGGACGGAACGGCGCGAACGCCGCGTCCGCCCCGGCCGGCACCGTCGTGGTCGAGATCGGCACGGGCTTCGGGTCGCCGCCCATCGCCACCGGCTGGCGCTCGCGGACGGTGAGGCCGGCGGCGGCGGGGGCGCCCATCGCGCGGGTCGAGCCGGTGAGGTAGGCGCTCACGGCGCCCGACACCGCGCGGCGCGAGCCGGGCAGCGCCCCGCGCGGCGTCTCGGCGGCGGACAACCCCTCGATCGCCTCCGCGCCGAGGAGGGTGGTGCGGATCGCACCGTCGACGAGGCCGAGCGCCGCACCGCCGCCCTCGCCCCAGACCACGACGATCGGCGCGCTCTCCTCCGCGCCGGTCTCCGGCGCCGACCCGGACGCGGCCGGGCGTGCCGGCGGCAGCAGCCCGGAGGTGGCGACCGCGACCGCGACCTCGCTCTGCGGGCCGCGCATCGCGGTGGCCCGGAACGGCAGGTCGAGCAGCGTCACCGCCGGCTCGGCCGCGAGCGGCCGTGCCAGCATGAGCAGCAGGCTTGGCATGAGCAGCAGGCTTGGCATGAGCAGCAGGCTTGGCACGAGACGCCGCCGGCGGTCAGACATGCTGGCCGCCGTTGATGTGCAGCTCGGCCCCGTTCACGTAGGACGAGGCCTCGGTGCACAGGAAGTAGATCGCCTTGGCAACCTCGTCGGGGGTGCCGAGGCGCCGCTGGGGGATGCCGGCGACGATCTTGTCGGTGCCGGGCGAGAGGATCGCGGTGTCGATCTCGCCGGGCGAGATCGCGTTGACGCGCACGCCGAGCGGTCCGAAATCGGCGGCCATCTCGCGGGTCAGCCCGGCGAGCGCCGCCTTCGAGGTGCCGTAGGCCGCCCCCGCGAACGGGTGAACCCGCGAGCCGGCGATCGAGGTGACGTTGACGATCGATCCCTTGGCGCGGGACAGTTCCTCGCGCAGGCCCTGCGCCAGCAGGACGGGGGCGAAGACGTTGACCTGGAATACCCGCTGCCAGGTCGAGAACTCGGTCGGCAGGGCGCCGAGGCGCTCGCCGTTCGGCCCTTTGGGCGAGATGCCGGCATTGTTGACGAGGGCGTGCAGCATCCCGCCCTCGACGGCGAGGCGCTCGACCACCTCGCGGACGCCGCGCACGGTGTCCTCGCCATCCGCCAGATCGACCTGGAGGTGATCCTCCGGGCCCATCTCCCATGGGCAGTTCTCGGGAAAGGCGTGGCGCGAGCAGGTGATCACGCGCCAGCCCGCCGCCGAGAAGCGCTTGACGGTGGCGTGCCCGATGCCGCGGCTCGCCCCGGTGAGCAGCATGACGCGGCGGCGTTCGTTTCCGGAGAGGGCCAAGGCCGTGCCTCGCTTCAGTTCGGGGCCGCGAGCGAAGACGCCTCGACCTGCCGCCGCGCAGCCCTTCAGGTCTAAGCGCAGCGGCAGCGGAAATCCAGCGCCCGTGCCGCATCGCAGCAACCGCCGGTGCCCTTGACCGAGGCATCGCGCCGCGGGATCACCCAGGCTCCTCGAACCGGTCGGGAACATCAGACCATGCAGCACGCGGCACGCCACACGGACCGGATGCCGGAGCTCGCGCCCGAGGCCCTGACCGACGCGCAGAGAGCCGCCGCCGAGGCCTTCCTGGCCGCGCGGAAGACGCCCGTCTTTGGTCCCTTCGTGCCGCTTCTGCGCAGCCCCGAGTTCATGCTGCGCGCAAGCGACATGGGGCTCTACCTCCGGTATCGAAGCGCATTGCCGTTCCGGATCAGCGAGTTCGCGATCCTGATCGTGGCCCGTGAGTGGAGCCAGCAGGTCGAGTGGCACATCCATCACCCGATCGCGATCGAGGCCGGCGTGGCCCCGGCGGTCGCGCAGGCCATCGCCGAGGGGCGCCGGCCCGAGGGGATGTCGGCGGAGGAGGCCGCGGTCTACGCGTTCTCGACCGAGCTCCAGCGCAACAGGGCGGTGAGCGACCCGACCTACGCCGCGCTGGTCGCCCTCTTCGGCGAGCAGGGCGCGATCGATCTGACCGGCATCAACGGCTACTACGCGCTGCTCGCCATGACGATGAACGTCGCCCGCACCGCCCTACCGGGCGGCGCACCGCCACCGCTTCCCGCGCTGATCCCGTGAGCAGGCGCGTCAGGGGTAGAGCCGCGACCGGCTCCAGCCGGCACCGTCGCGGGTGAAGCGGACCCGATCGTGCAGGCGGAACGCGCCGTCCCGCCAGAACTCCAGCGTCACCGGCTCGATCCGGAAGCCGGTCCAGTGCGCGGGCCGGGGCACCGGGCCGTCCTCGTAGCGGGCGGACAGGGCCGCCACCTCCGCCAGCAGGGCGGCGCGGCTTTCCAGCGGGCGCGACTGGCGGCTGGCATGCGCGCCGATCCGGCTGTCGCGGTGGCGGCTCTCGAAGTAGGCATCGGCCTCCTCGACCGTCACGGGCGTCACCGGGCCGCGGGCCCGGACCTGCCGCCGCAGGCTCTTCCAGTGCAGCACCATCGCCGCCTGCGGGTTCTCGGCGAGCTCGCCGCCCTTGGCGGATTCGAGGTTGGTGTAGAACACGAAGCCGCGCGCATCCGCGCCCTTCAGCAGCACCATCCGCACGTCGGGCAGCCCGTCGGCGCCCGCGGTGGCGAGCGCCATGGCGTTGGGATCATTGGGCTCGGCGGCCTCCGCCTCCAGCATCCACTCGGCGAACAGGCCGAAGGGGTCGCCGCGCAGGGTGAAATCTTCAGGTTCCGCCTCCGTGGTCGGATCAGCACCCACGGGATCATCGATCTTTAACGCGTCCACGGCTTTATCCTCGGCTGTGACATCCGGGTCGGGGGCACCGACGTGGGAGCACCCTTACGCACCAGTTCCAGGTTCAGGTGTAATGCGTCGTCGCGCGTGTAAAGAGGCGGCCGGCCATTCGGTGTGGTCCGTCCGCGCGATCCTGGCGGCCGGCCTTGCCGCCGGCCTCTGCGGCTGCAGCCAGCCGCTGCTGATCTTCCGCGGCGAGACGAAGGCGGAGGCGCCGCAGGCGACGTTGACCGACGAGCCGACCGTCACGGGGAGCATCGGCCGCCGTCCCGCGAGCTTCGGGGGCGACCTCGGCGACGAGGATTGGCGCCGCGCCAACGCCGCCCTCGCGGTGGCCCTCGATCCGCAGGGCAACGGCCGGCCGGTCAAGTGGGACAATCCGGAAACGGGCCTGCGCGGCTCGGTCAACCCGACGGGCCTTCCCTACGTCGCGAACGACCTGATCTGCCGCGACTTCCTGGCCTCCGTGGTCGCGCCCGAGCGCAGCCGCTTCGTCCGCGGCACCGGCTGCAAGCCCTCCGGCGGGGCGTGGGAGCTCAAGCGGATCCGGCGCAGCAGGGCGGGTTGACGCGGACGGCGCTTGCGCAGAGTTTCGCGGACGATACGTTGCGCATAAGCAACACGTCGCCCACATGCCGGATCGCAGCACCGCGGCTCCCGCGCGGGCGCCAAACCGCGAATCGCAAGAGACCGATGCGAAATCCCTACGAGGTGCTCGGCGTCCCCAAGGGTGCGAGCGAGGCCGACATCAAGAAGGCCTACCGCAAGCTCGCCAAGGCCTACCATCCCGACCGCAACAAGGACGACGCCCGGGCCAAGGACCGGTTCTCGGAGGCGAACGCGGCCTACGAGGTCGTGGGCGATGCCGAGAAGCGCAAGCAGTTCGACCGCGGCGAGATCGACGCCGACGGCAAGCCCCGCGCCTCGGGCTTCGAGGGGTTTTCCGGCGGCTTCGGCGGCGGGCGCACGGGCGGCTTCGACTTCAACAGCGCGGCCCGCGGCCGGGGCGGTGCCGCCGGGGGCGTGGGCGAGGACATCTTCTCGCACCTGTTCGGCGAGGCGTTCCGCGCAGGCGGGGCGGGCCCCGGCGGAGGGCAGCGCGCACCATCCCGCGGCGAGGACGTGGCGGCCGAACTCAGCGTCACCCTGGAGCAGATCGGCAGCGAGGAGAAGCTGCGGGTCGGTCTGCCGGGCGGGCGCGAGTTCGACGTGATGATCCCCAAGGGCGTCGTCGACGGCCAGACCATCCGGCTCCGCGGCCTCGGCCAGCCCGGCGGCCCGCGCGCCGAGCCGGGCGACGCCCTCCTGACGATCCGCGTCCTGCCGCACGCCCGCTTCACCGTCGAGGGCGCGGACCTGCGCGCCTCCGTCGACGTCCCCCTGGAGGATGCCGTGCTCGGCGGCGCGATCCGCGTGCCGACGCTGACCGGCGCCGTCGAGATGCGCATGCCGCCGATGACGAGTTCGGGCCGCACCTTCCGGCTCCGCGGCAAGGGCCTGCCGAAGAAGGACGGCACCCGCGGCGACCTGTTCGCGGTCACCGCGATCCAGTTGCCGGCCGACGACGCGGGCCTGACCGAGTTCGCGCAGGCGCGCCGGTCCGCGCGGGCGGAGTAGCGGGGGCAGGGCGCGGTCTTCCGTCCCCGGTGCGCGTCCGCTAAGGATGCCCGCGGCGCCGAGCCGTCCCTTCCCATGGGACGGCCCAAGTCGGGGCGCCGCGAAGGTTCGGGTGTGGTATGGCGGGTTTGGACGCAACGGACGAGCGCGGCACGGATGCCGGGCGCCAGGATGGCGCCGGGTTGCTCGCCGGCAAGCGCGGGCTCGTGCTCGGCGTCGCCAACAACCGGTCGATCGCCTGGGGCATCGCCCGCAGCGCCCACGCCCACGGGGCCAAGCTCGCCTTCACCTACCAGGGCGAGGCGCTCCGGAAGCGCGTCGAGCCGCTGGCCCGGGAGCTCGACGCCCACGTCGTCGGCCACTGCGACGTCACCGACCCGGCCTCGATCGACGCGGTGTTCTCCGCCGCCGCCGCGGTCTTCCCCGAGGGCCTCGACTTCGTCGTCCACTGCATCGCCTTCTCCGACAAGGACGAGCTGACGGGCCGCTACATCGAGACCTCGGAGGGCAACTTCACCAAGTCGCTGATGATCTCGTGCTACTCGTTCACGGCGATCGCGCAGCGCGCCGAGAAGCTGATGGTGAACGGCGGCTCGCTCCTGACGCTGACCTACTACGGCGCCGAGAAGTGGATGCCGCACTACAACGTCATGGGCGTCGCCAAGGCCGCGCTCGAAGCCTCGGTCCGGTACCTCGCCGCCGACCTCGGCCCCTCGAACATCCGCGTCAACGCGATCTCGGCCGGCCCGATCAAGACGCTCGCGGCCTCCGGCATCGGCGATTTCCGCTACATCCTGAAGTGGAACGAGTACAACGCCCCCTTGCGCCGCACCGTGACCATCGGCGAGGTCGGCGAGACGGCGGCCTACCTCGTCTCCGACATGTCCCGCGGCATGACCGGCGAGATCCTGCACGTCGACGCCGGCTACCACGTCGTCGGCATGAAGAACCCCGACGCGCCGGACCTCAGCCTCGACCGGGAGTGAGGCCGCAGGTCGGCGTCCGCAGCGGCTCCGACATCGGCCCCATCCATCGCGCCCGCCGGCATCGCGCCGGCCAGGATGCCGACCAAGCGAGCCTGCGGCGGAGCTTGCGAGAGCCTACTTTTCGACGAAGGCTTTTTCGATGACGTAGTGCCCGGCCTCGCCGTGGTTGCCCTCGCTGTAGCCGCGGTCGGCCAGGAGCGCGCGGGTGTCGCGGATCATGTCCGGGCTGCCGCACAGCATGAACCGGTCGGTCTCCACCGACATCTCCGGCAGGCCGACATCGGCAAACAGCTTGCCCGACACCATCAGGTCGGTGAGCAGGTGGTCGCGGATCGGGAGCTTGCGGCTGGCGAAGATGGTGCCGCTCGTGACGCTGTACTGGTGGCGGCAACCGCCGCACTTGAAGAGCTTGCGGGTGGCGATGAAGGAGTGCTTGAGGCAGCCGCAGCGAGGGCAGAACGGGGCGCCCTCGGTATCAGCCCAGCGGATCGCCTTGAACACGCCCCACGCCGCATCGTCAGACAGGCGCGCGACCTGAGCGAGGGATAGGGTGCGGGCGGCTTTGGAGAGGAGGAAGTGCTGAGCCATTGGAGCCGCCAACGATTTGCGTTGGCCTCAGTGATATCCTCACTTATCGACCACGTCAACACTTATCGTTGGCCTTGACCCAAAAGGCCGGCATGGTATGTTTTGGGCGATATGACCCCAGCACAGTGCCGCGCCGCCAGAGGGTGGCTTGATTGGTCCCAGGACGAGCTAGCGAAGCGTTCTCACGTCTCGCTCTCGACCGTGCGCGATTTTGAGAAAGGACGGCGAGTGCCGATCGCGAACAACCTTCGCGCAATGCGTGAAGCGCTTGAGCGCGCAGGCGTTGAACTGACCAGCGACCCAGAAGGGTTGCATGTCACAGCTTCGCATACTCATGCCTCTGAGAAGACTTTAGATACTATATCGGCTTGAAAATACTCTGCGCATCGTCTGAATACAGTCTTGCATAAAACTCAAGAGCGTATCTATCAGTCATTCCGGCAACAAAATCGCAGATTGATCTCATTCGCTCTGACGCATTACGCTCTACAGACTTATAAATCTTCCTCAAATCCTCAGGCATAAGCAAATAGCCGCGATCGCTTGCTAATGCATCAAATATGCCTTGCACGACATCATAACCGCGATACTCAGAGACCTTCACTCGGGTACTATATATCGTAGCCTCATACGTATATTGCTTTAAGACCTCGATTTTAATAAGGGAGCTTTCCGTCAAGTATGGCCTGCTGAGCGCCGGGTGCTTGTCGTTATATTCAAAATAGACGCTCTTAATTGCTTCATTAACAAGCTGGCTTGAGAGTGCCGTGCGACCATATCCCGACGATGCAAGCTCTCTTGACGCTTTGAAGAGCTTCACGGCATCAGTTACACGCCGGGTAAGCATCTGTTTTTTCGGTATCATTACCAATCCGCGCGCGGTCTTAAAATCTGGTAGTATGGCCTCAAAAACGTCATAGAACACAAGCAGAACATCGTCGGGGGATATCTTAATATCCTTGCCGGTGTCTTTAAGTAAATTTTCTCTTACTTTCTGCGCGACCCTCTTTAATAAAGTATCGTCGCTCGCAAGTATATCTGCTGGGGTGATAAATCCCGCTTTCAAGCAATCTTCCAAGTCGTACGTCGAATATGCTATGTCATCGGCAATATCCATAATAGCACATTCAACAGTCTTAAACTTACCTTGCCATTTAGGATCGACTTTGGCCTTTACCCTTTTGACCAAATCGCTTTCGGAGGCGTAATATCCTTTTACAAGCTTTTCGGTGCCCGACCGTGTCGGCGGTATCTCTTTGTCGTACTTGAGCGTTGCTGCTATAGTCCGGTATGATAAATTTAAACCAAGTCTCCTATCATTCTTATACATCTCATTTGTGAGAACTTGGTTTTGGTCCCAAGATTTTTTTTCAAGCCTACTGATAATGCGGATTGTCTGTGCGTTGCCTTCGAAACCGCCATACTGCCGCATGCGATCGTCAAGGGCCCTCTCTCCATTGTGACCAAACGGAGGATGCCCGAGATCATGTAAAAGGGCGGCTGTTGCACAAAGCTTTGCGTCTATAACGCAATCGCCAAATCTGACTTTGTTTTCGTGATTTAATTTGTCTGCAATGCCTTCGGCAATTTGAGCTACCTCCAGAGAATGCGTCAGCCGATTTCTAAAATAGTCAGATTCATGGCCTGGAAAAACTTGTGTCTTACCTTGCAGTCTGCGAAAACTTACGCTGTGCGTGACTCGCGCCCAATCGCGAGCTACAGCCCGGCGCCACGGTTCTTCCGCATCGTTCGGAAGTTCGCGGTCCCAATCAGCGGCTTGATAGAGAAGAATTACACCTGCTCTTTGGGCTTCACCCGCAGCTTGGCTCTCTGCGGTGAGGGGGGGCGCTTCTCCGCTGCCAACTGCGCCTCTTTCTTCGCGATCATGCGCTTGAAAGTCGTCAACTGCTCCTCGGCGCGCTCTGCGGCGTCCACCGCCGCCTTGTACATGCCCATCGTTCGGCTCCTCTGTATCCTCCGACACGGTGGCCCTCCCAAGCTTAACCAGAGCCGTCGCTGGCCGGGTTTCCCCGATCTTTGCATTCCCAAATGGTTAACACGCTTTTTAGTGGCCCCGTTAACCGCACATTAGGGTTGGAGTACGCGCCCCGGACGTTCGGACGCATGTGTTGCGCCATGGTCCCGTATAAGAAACAAAACATGAACATTCAACCCATTGAGTCAACGAAAGTGGGTGAGGTTGGTGCATAATACCGCGACCTTGATCGAGAAGAACTCCAGCTCCTCCTCGTAGTTGGCCGACACCACCGAGTAGGCGCGCAGCAAGGGCCGGCCCTCGACCGCGATGCCGATCATCGTGAACTCGCCGTTGCGGAAGCGGAACGCCGGATCGCGGGTGGTGCGGAACGAGAACAGCGTGTCGGTCCAGTGATGCACCGACACCACACGCTCCTCGTAGAACTTGCTCATGGCGTGGTCCGGGATGGCGATGAAGAACGGTCCGGCCGCCGCGGGATTGCGCGTGCCACGTCAAAGGAGGGCGGCGATGTCCTGACCTTCGAGGTCGATCGCGAGGCCCCGCATCGCCTCGGCGCTGACCTCGCCGCCCATGGCGCGGATGCTCTCCTCCCGGATCAGGGACATCAGCCCGCGGCGCAAGGCCAGGAACTCGGAGGAGAGCGTCATGGCGGGCTGGCGCGGCCGGGGCAGCGGCACCGCCACCTCGGCCTTGATGGTGCCGGGACGCGCCGTCATCACGTAGATGCGGTCGGACAGGAAGATCGCCTCGTCGATGTCGTGGGTCACGAACAGCACCGAGATCTTCAGCCGCTGCCACATGTTGGTGAGGATCTGCTGCATGATCAGCCGCGTCTGCGCATCGAGCGCCCCGAACGGCTCGTCGAGGAGCAGGATGCGCGGGCCGGTCGCCAGGGCGCGGACGATGCCGACGCGCTGCTTCATCCCGCCCGAGAGCCGGTCGGGGTAGTGGTTCTCGAACGCGCTGAGGCCGGCGAGGCCCAGGAGGGTCCGGGCCTGCCGCGCGCGCTCGCTCCGGGACACGCCCTTCATCTTGAGGCCGAACTCGACGTTCTCCCGCACGGTCTTCCAGGGAAAGAGCGAGTATTGCTGGAAGATCATGCCGCGCTCGGAGCTCGGCCCCGAGATCGGCTGGCCGTCGACGGTGACGTGCCCGCCGGAGGGGGTGAGGAAGCCCGCGAGCGCGTTGAGCAGGGTGGACTTGCCGCAGCCCGAGGGGCCGATGACCGAGACGAACTCGCCCGGCTGCACCGTGAGCGAGGCGTCGGCGACCGCCTCGACCGCGCCCTCCATGGTCTCGTAGCGCAGGCAGAAGTTCCGGACCTCGATCAGGCCCCGAGCCGGTCCGGCCATGGCACGCTCCGCGATTGTTTCGGCCGACGACGGCGCGCCACGCCTAGCGACCCGCGCTCCACGGCATCGCCAAGCGTCCGATCAGGCGGATCGCGAAGCTCGAGGCGAGCCCGAGCACGCCGATCGTGATCATGCCGAGCACGATGTCGGGGTACTGCACCAGCGCGTAGGCCTCCCAGGTGAAGTAGCCGATGCCGAACTGCCCCGAGATCATCTCGGCGGCGATCAGCGAGACCCAGGCGACGCCCATCCCGACGGTGAGGCCGGTGAAGATCTGCGGAAGCGAGGCCGGCAGGTAGACCTCGCGGAACAGGGCCGCCTCGCCCGCGCCGAGGCAGCGCGCCGCGCGCACCAGGACCGGATCGACCATGGCCATGCCCTGCAGCGTGTTGATCAGGATCGGGAAGAACGATCCGAGGAACGTGATGAACACGACCGAGCCCTCGTTGGTCGGCCAGAGCATGATCGCCATCGGCACCCAGGCGATGGCCGGGATCGGCCGCAGCACCTCGCAGATCGGGAAGGCGATCTCGCGCAGCAGGCGGAACCGGCCCATCAGCAGGCCGAGCGGCACCGCGAGGCCGCCGGCGAGCAGGAAGCCGAACAGGATGCGGCGGCAGCTCATCAGGGCGTGGTCGGCGAAGTCCGGGTTGCGCAGGGCGATCACGGCCCGCGCGAGGACAGCCTCGGGGGTCGGCACGTTCACGAAGCGCACGTAGAACGAGACGCGGTTGACGGTGAGGACCTGCCAGGCGGCGACGAACAGGGCGAGCGAGACGAGGCCGACCAAAGCCGCCCGCAGTTGCGGGCGGTGCAGGCGCAGCCAGCGGCCGGCCCGGCCGCGGCCGGCGGGCGCCGCGGGGAGGGCAGCCTCGGAGCGCACGGGCGCGGAGTCCGCCGGGGCCGGGGGGAGGGCGCGAAGGGCGGCATCCATGGTTGTCAGCCCCGCGTCGCGGCGGCCTTGAGGGCGTCGGCGAACGGCATGACCCTGCCGCCCTCCGCCCCGGCCGCCGCCTCGGCATCCTGCCTGAGGAGGTAGGGCGCGATCCCGCCCTTGCCGTCGACGACGTAGAAGGCCTCGCTGGCGAACAGCTTGATGCCGCGGGCGGCGTCGAAGACGTAGGCGACGTTGACCTCGACGCCCTTGCCCTTCAGGGTGCCGAGGGCGCCCAGGGTGCAGGCGGCGCTGGCAAACGGCTGGATGTCGCCGCCCTTGATCCAGATCTCGCCGGCCCTGCGCGGATCGGTGACCGGCGTCTTGCAGAAGGAATCCTCGCCCGAGACCTCGTAGTTGGCGGTCGCCGCGCGCTGCCCGTCGTAGTCGAGGCCGCGCTCGGCGAAGACCCTGCGCAGGTAGCCCTCGTTGACCCAGCCGCCGACGTCGAACTCCTTGATGCGGTCGAGCTTCTGCAGGACCTTCACGTCCTCGCGGGCGGCGTCGACCAGCGCCGGCTTGATCGTGGGATCGACGGTCATGATCCCACCGGGCCCGAGGAAGATGTAGACCACCTCCTTGTCGGTGCCGGTCCAGGCCGCGATCTGCTCGGCGGCGCGCTTCGGATCGGCCCTGACCCAGGCCTGGGCGTCGAGGATGGCCTTGAGGTAGGCCTCGACGATCTCGGGGTGCTGCTTGGCGAAGTCCGTGCGCACCACCACGCCGTGCCACGTCGGCAGCTTGGTCTCGACACCGTCGAGGATCTTGCGGGCGAAGCCCCGGAACGGCAGCAGCTCGGCGAACGGCACGAAGTCGGCGTGCGCGTCGATCTTCCGCTCCTGGAGGTTGGTCGAGCCGACCTCCGGGCTCTGGCTGACGAGGCGGAACCACGTGGCCGGGTAGCCCTTGTCCTGGAGCACCTTGAGCACCATCCCGTGCGCCGCCGAGCCGAAGGGGACGCTGACGACCTTGCCCTTGAGGTCGTCGAAGGCGAAGTACTCAGACTCCTTGTGCACGACGATGCCGTTGCCGGAGCCGTAGAGGTTGTAGGCGGCGACCGCGATCAGCTCGGACCGGCTCTCGGGGTTGGTGCTGAAGGTGAAGCCGTTGACGACGAGGGGATAATCGCCCATCGCGCCGAACTGGAGCTTGCCGGCCATCATCCCGTTGGTGACGGGCGGGCCCGAGGTGAAGTTCTGCCAGTCGAGCTGGATCTTCACGTCGGCGTACTTGCCGGTCCGCGGCAGGTACTTCTCCAGCAGCTTGAGCTGCCGCACGATCACGCCGACGGTGGCCGTGTTGGTCGTCGTGTCCTGCGTGCCGATGCCGACCGTCAGGGTGCTCTGCGCGCACGCCAAGTCGGAGAACGCCGTGCCGGCCAGCGCGAGGAGGGCGAGCGCGCCGCGGGACCCACGCCTGGAAAGCATCGATGCCATCGTTCGCTCCACCCTCGGCCCCGGATCATCGGACCGACATCCCGAGCCATGATCGGGCGCGGGCTCGGTCGCGGGCAAACGGAGAGCGCATCCGCGAGTCGATTAGTTGCGAAAAAACCGCGGTTGCCCCGGATGTGGTGGTTTCTTGGGCGGGAAGCACCTGGATTAGGCGCCCGCCTCCCCGCCGCGCATCCGGGCGAGTGCGTCGGGCCGCCGGATCACGATCTGCGACCGGCCCGCGACGACGATGCCCTGCGCGGCGAGCCGCTTCAGGCTGATCGTGACCCACTGCCGCGTGGCGCCGACCATGTGGGCGAGGTCGGCGTGGGTGAAGGTCGCCGCGATCACGGTGCCGTCCTCCTCCGGTACGCCGTAGAGGTCGGCGAGGTGCAGGAGCAGGTGGGCGAGCCGCTCGGTGATCGAGCGGGTGCCGAGCATCTGCGCCAGCGCCGAGTAGCACCGGCCCTTGAAGGACAGGCCCTCGATCACGCCGAGCGCCAGGGTCGGGATCTGCGTCACGAGGTGGCGCAGGGCCTTGCCGGGCAGGTGCAGGACGCTCGCGTTGCTCGCCGCCATGCCCGACCAACTGTGCACGCCCTCGCCGAACACCTCCGGCCCACCGACGAAGTTGCCCGGATGCCAGTAGGCCAGGGTGATCTCGCGGGCGGACGGCGCGGTGTAGAACACCCGGATCCGGCCTGTCTCGACCAGCCAGATGCCGTCGTTCGGCATGCCTTGCGTGAAGAGCGTGGCCCCGCGGTAGAGCACCCGGCGCCGGCCCTTCTCCATCACGAGGGCGAGTTCGCGCGCGCTCAAGCCCTGGAGCAGCGGCCGCGGGCCGCCGGCCCTCGGTTCTGTCTCGGCCAGGAGGAGCGCGTTGGCCTGGAGCGAGGCGCCCGGCAGGGGATGCGCAGGCCGGAGCTTGGCGGGGGTGGTCTGCATGGCCGGCTCCTGCATCCTGCCTGCGGCAGCGCAGCAAAGCCTGTACCAGTTCCAAACTGCGGACGCCTTATCAAACCCCCATGGCGCCCGTCGCCAGGGCGTTCGCAGACGGCGCGGCGCCCCGCCCATCGGGCCGAGGCGCGGGCTCGGGCGGGCGCCGCGGTCGCCCCGCGTCAGACGGCGTCGCGGCAGCGGCCGATCGCCCAGCGGATCAGCTTGCGCACGTCCGGGTCCGGGTCCTCGGCGCGGGCTTCGAGGACGGCGAGGGTGCGCGGGTCGGCGATCTCGCCCAACGCGGCCGCAGACTCCTTGCGCAGGTTGCTGATCTCGGAGCCGAGCCCCCGGCCCAGCACGTCGACCGCCTCCCGCGCCCCGATCCTCCCGAGCGCGTTCGCGGCCTTGGTCCTGACCTGCCAGAACGGGTCGTCCATGGCCGCCATGAGCAGGGGCACCGCCTCGGGCAGGCGGATCTTGGCCACCGAGACCGCGGCCTGCTCGCGCACCTGCCAGTTCTCGTCCCGCAGGCCGGCGAGCAGGCCGGAGACGCCGGGACCGCCGGGGCGCAGGAACACCAGGGCCGCCATTGTGGCGCGGCGCACGCTCGCGTCCGGATCGCTCACGGTCGCGATCAGCGCCGGAAGGGCAGAGTCCGCCTTGAGGTAGCCGATCACGCCGAGCCCCTCGCGGCGCACCTCGGGCACGGGGCTGCGCAGGGCGCGGAGCGCGGCGCTCAGCGCGTCGGGCAGGACGAGCTCGCGCAGGGCGCGGAGCGCGGCGGCCTGGACGAAGGGGTCGGCATGCTCGGCCCGCGCGATCAGCAGCGGCCCGCAGGCGGGCTCCTTCTTCTCGGCCAGGGTGTCGGCGGCGGTGCGGCGCACGTCGTCGTCGGCATCCTCCAGCGAGCGGACGAGGCCCTCGACCACCGTCGGTCCGTCGTGCTCGTCGAGCGCCTTCGCCGCGGCGCCGCGGACCTGGGGATCGGGGTCGCCGAGCCCCTTCAGCAGCAGCACGGTCGCCTGCGGCCCCACCGCCTCGGCCAGTTCCATCATCGCGACGCGGCGGATGCCGGCGTCCGGGCTGGCGCACCGCTCGGCAAGGTCGTCGAGATCGTCCTCGAAGGTGTCGAACGCGGGCATGACCGGCCTCAGCGCAGGAGGTAGGGAATGTTGACCTTGACCGCGTTGGTCGGGCAATCGACCTCGCACGGCATGCAGTACCAGCACTCGTCGTACTTCATGTAGGCCTTCTGCCGCGTCTCATCGATCGCGAGGATATCGAGCGGGCAGACGTCGACGCAGACGCGGCAGCCCTTCTCGGCGATGCACTTGTCGTCGTCGATGACGACCGCGGCGCTCTTGGCCTGGGTGATGATCGGCATGGCGGATCTCCGACGGGTTTCGGTGGGCTACTCGGCGGCGGCCGGCGTCTTGATGCGGAGCTGGTGGTAGGCGCTCATCTCCTCGGCGGCGACCGGCACGATGAACGGCTCGACCGCGCGCTTGGCGTGCGCCATCCGCCCCTGCGCGTCCTTGAACAACACGGTGTGGCAGTTCCAGTTCGCGTCGTCGGTCTCGGGGTGGTCGACGCGCAGGTGGTAGAAGCCCCAGCGGCTCTCGGTGCGGTAGAGGGAGGCCGCCGCCGCCATGTCGGCGCAGTCGAGGATCGTCTGCATCTCCAGCGCCCGGTGCAGCTCGTGCGGGTCGCGCGCGACGAGGTGGTCGAGGTCCTCGCGGATCTCGGCGAAGCGCCGCTGGCCGAGCCGCATCTTGGCGGTGACCTTCGGCGGCTCCAGGTAGTCGTTGACGAGGCGCCGGGTCTTGAACTCCATCTCGTGGGGGGTCAGCCCGTCCTCGCGCCGGGTCGGCGCCAGCACGCGCTCCTGCTCGGCCAGGAGATCGCCCGCGTCATAGTCACCGCGCGTCGCGCCCGCGCAGTAGGCGGCGGCGTCCGCCCCGGCGATGCCGCCGTTGACGAAGGCGCCGAGCATGTAGTTGTGCGGCACGCTCGCCATGTCGCCGACGGCGTAGAGGCCGGGGATCGTGGTGCGGGCGAACGCGTCGACGAAGACGCCCGACGCCGAGTGGCCCGAGCAGAAGCCGATCTCGGAGATGTGCATCTCCACCGGGCGGCTGCGGTAGTCGGTGCCGCGCCGCTCGTGGAAGCGCCCGCGCGAGGGCCGCTCGTTGGTGTGCAGGATGGTCTCGATCTCGGAGATCGTCTCCTCGCGCAGGTGGTCCATCTTGAGGAAGACCGGGCCGTTGCCGCTCTGAAGCTCGCGCCAGAACTCGAGCATCATCTGGCCGGACCAGTAATCGCACTCGATGAAGCGGTCGCCCTTGTTGTTGGCGGTGAATCCGCCGAACGGCCCGGTGACGTAGGCGCAGGAGGGGCCGTTGTAGTCCTTGATCAAGGGGTTGATCTGGTAGCATTCGAGGTTCGCGAGGTGCGCGCCGGCGTGATAGGCCATCGCGTAGCCGTCGCCGCAATTGGCCGCGTTCTCGTAGGTCCCGAACATGTACCCGGAGGCCGGGAGGCCGAGGCGCCCGGCGGCGCCGCAGGCCAGCACCACGGCCTTGGCCCTGACCACCAGGAACTCGGAGGTGCGGGTGTTGACGCCGACAGCCCCGCTGATGCGGCCGTCCGCGTCCTTCAGCAGGCGGGTCGCCATGTAGCGGTTGGTGACGTTGACCTGGAGGCGGCGCAACTGCCGGTAGAGCACCTTCTTGACGTTGTGGCCCTCGGGCATCGGCAGCACGTAGGTCCCCATGTGGTGGACCTTGCGCATGTTGTACTCGCCCGCGCCGTCCTTCTCGAACTTGACCCCGAGCTTGTCGAGGTACTGGATCATCGGGAAGGAGCCCTGCGCGTAGGCCATCACCGCCCGCTGGTCGACGATGCCGTCGTTGGCGACCGTGATCTCCTTCACGTACTGCTCGGGGGTGGCGTAGCCGGGCACGACGGCGTTGTTGAGCCCGTCCATGCCCATGCTGATCGCGCCGGAGCGCTTCACGTTCGCCTTCTCCATCAGGAGGACGCGCAGGGAAGGATCGGCTTCCTTGGCCTTGATCGCGGCCATCGGGCCGCCGGTGCCGCCGCCGATCACGAGGATGTCGGTCTCGATGATCTCGGTCTTCGTGCCAGGGTTGAAGGCGCTCATGGCGGTCTCTCGCTTCCAGGGCGCGGCCGGGGCCTCGCGCGGATGTCGGGCGGACGGGTTCGCGGATGTATCAAGGTGCGGCGTTCAGGCCGCGAGGGCGGCGTCGCGCTCCGCGAGCGCCAGTTCGCGCAGGTAGACCCACGGGAAGATCCCGCGGGCGTGGCCGTCCGAGAAGGCGACGTGCACGGCGTAGCCGCCCATCGGCACGATCCGCGTCACCGCCACCGCCTCGAAGGCCATCGGGAAGCGGGCCTCGATCCGCTCCCGCGTGCACCACGCGCAGCGGCAGCGCAGCCGCATCCGCGCCGCCGGCAGGACGGCGCTCGTGCCGTCGTGCCACGTCAGGCGGAGGCTCTGCCCGCCGCGGGCGAGGACGGCCTCGGCCGGCGCCGCCTCGGGATCGAAGGGAGGCGGGGAGGGAAGCCTCATCACGCCGTTCGCCATCCGCTGCTCCTGCCCAACTGACGGCATTGGACGCGACGGGCCGGTCATCGGACAGCAATTAGTTGCTCGAAACCACTGATGCCGCGCCGGGACCGTCGGGCCGGACGACCTTCCCGGCGGGCCTTATCGGAGGCCGCCGTCGCTCAGGCGGTACCAGGCGATCACGGCCGAGACGTAGAGCCGGTGGAAGGCGTGCAGCGGCAGCCGGCCGAGGGGCGTGATCGGAAGCGGCAGGGCGTCGGCGTCGCCCTCCGCGATGTAGGCGGCGATGGCGCGCCCCATCGTCGATTGCAGGCCGACGCCGCGGCCCTGGCAGCCGATGTCGATGAGCAGGCCCGGCGCCGGCTCGTGCAGGTGCGGCAGGAAATCCCGCGTGATCGCGACGCGGCCGCACCAGCGATGCGCGAACGTCACCGCACCGAGCTGCGGGAAGAGCTTGCCGACGATGCGCTCCAGGTGGGCCCAGTCCCCCGGCCCCCGCGGCTCCCGGAACGGGCCGCGCCCGCCCATCAGCAGGCGCCCGGTGTGGTCGAGGCGGAAGTAGAGCAGGAGCTTTCGCGTGTCGGACGAGACCTGCCCCTCCGGCAGGATCGAGCGGCGCAGGTTGTCCGACAGCGGCGCGGTGGCGACCTGGAAGGAGTTGGCCGCGATGACGCTCTGGGCGAGATCCGGCCAGAGGGCGCCGGTGTAGCCGTTGGTGCACAGGACGACGCGCTCGGTGTGCAGGTGCGCGCCCTGCGCGGTCGTGACGGTCCAGTCCGACCCCGTCCGGGCGAGGCCGGTGACGGGGGTGCCGCCGTGGATCGCTGCGCCCGCGCCGATCGCCGCGCGGGCGAGCCCGCGGGCGTAGCTCAGCGGCTGCACCGCGCCGCCGCGCCCGTCGAGCCAGCCGCCGAGGTAGCGCTCGGTGCCGAGCAGCCGGTCGGTCTCGGCCTTGTCGAGGACGCGGGCCGGCGCGCCGAGCGCGGCCCACTGCGTCGCCCGCTGCTCGACCTCCCGCACCCCCGCCTCGGTGTGCGCCCCCTGAATCCAGCCCGTCCGCCGATGCGGCACGTCCATCCCGTGGCGCTCGATGAGGTCGAACACGGTGTCGGCGGTGCCGCCGGCAAAGCGGGCGAGGCGCTCGCCCCGCTCCGTCCCGAACTTCGCGACGAGGTCGGCGGGATCGTACTTGAGGCCTGGAATGACCTGACCGCCGTTGCGCCCGGACCCGCCGAAGCCGACCTCCCGCGCCTCCAGCACCACGGCGCGGATGCCGCGCTCGGCCAAGTGCAGGGCGGTCGAGAGGCCGCAATAGCCGCCGCCGACGATCACCACGTCCGCCCGGCCCGAGGCGGCAAGCGGCGGGGTCTCGGGTGCGGGCGCGGCCGTGGCGGCCCAGAGCGACGGCGCGAGGGGAAACGGCTCCGACAAGGCGGTTCCTAGGGCATTTTCAAGCGAGGTGGTTGCCGGCTCGCATGAAGAAAACGCGACCACGCAAGGAGACAGAGCATTTTTCGTGATCCGGGGATCATGGACAATGCTCTAGATCGGATGCAGCACGCGCTGCAGGAAATCCAGCGTGCGCGGGTGCCGGGGATGGTTGAGGATCTCGGCGGCCGGTCCCTGCTCGACCAGCACGCCGCCGTCGAGGAACAGCACCCGGTCGGCGACCTCGCGGGCAAAGCCCATCTCGTGGGTCACGACGATCATCGTCATGCCGTCGGCGGCGAGCCCGCGCATCACGCGCAGCACGTCGCCGACGAGTTCGGGGTCCAGCGCCGAGGTCGGCTCGTCGAACAGGATCGCGTCCGGCCGCATGGCGAGCGCCCGCGCGATCGCGACCCGCTGCTGCTGCCCGCCGGACAGTTCGCCCGGCCGCGCGTCCTCCTTGCCCGACAGGCCGACCCGGGCGAGCAGCGCCCGGGCGCGCGCCTCGGCCTCCGCGCGGGGCTCGCCCTTCACGTGGACCGGCCCCTCGATCACGTTCTCGATCGCGGTGCGGTTGGAGAACAGGTTGAAGCGCTGGAACACCATCGAGACCCGCGTCCGGATCGCCTTGATGCCGCGGCTGTTCCGGTCGACCAACTGGCCGGCGACGCGGATCTCGCCGCCCTCGTAGGCCTCCAGCCCGTTGATGCAGCGCAGCAGCGTCGACTTGCCGGAGCCCGACGGCCCGATCACGCACACGACCTCGCCCTTCGTCACGGTGGCCGAGACGCCCTTGATGACCTCCAGCGCGCCGTAACGCTTGCGCACGTCGGTGAGCGCGATCACCGGTAGCGCGCCCGCGCCTCGAAGTGGCGCACCAGCAGGATCAGCGGCAGGCTCAAGGCGAGGTACATCAGCGCCACCAGGGTGAAGACGCTGGTGTTCTTGAAGGTCGAGGAGGCGATGAGCTTGCCCTGGAGGGCGAGTTCGGCAACCGTGATGGTCGAGGCCTGCGAGGAATCCTTCAGCATCATGATCATGATGTTGCCGTAGGGCGGCAGCGCGATCTGCACCGCCTGCGGCAGGATCACCCGGCGCATGGTCATCCACCAGCCCATGCCGATCGCGTGGGCCGCCTCGACCTGGCCGCGGTCCACCGCCTCGATGCCGGCGCGGAAGTTCTCGGCCTGATAGGCGGAGTAGGCGATACCCAGCCCGACGACCGCCGCCTGGACCGCGCTGAGCGAGACGCCGAAGTCGGGCATCACGAAGTAGATGTAGAACAGTTGCACGATGATCGGGATGCCGCGCAGCAGGTTGATCATCACCGTGCTGAAGCCCGCGAGCAGCGGGATGCCCGACACCCGCAGGATCGCCCAGAACAACCCGAGCAGCGTCGAGACGACGAGGGAGGCGAGCGTGATCAGGATCGTGAGGCGAACGCCCTGGAGCAGGATCGGCAGGTATTCCTGCGCGTCGGCGAGGAACTCCCGCACGCCGCTCAGGACCGGTCGGCCGAGGGCGGCAGGCCCCACTTGGTCAGGATCTTCTGGACGGTCCCGTCGGCCTTGAGCTTGGCCAGCGCCGCATCGATCCTGCCCAGCAGGTCGGCGTCGGCCTTGCGCACGCTGATGCCGACGGAGGCGACGACGGCGGGCTTGAGGGTCTCGACAATCCTGACGCCGGGAAACAGGCCCTGCTTGACGTAGTAGGCGAGGATCGGCGCGTCGGCGAAGCCCGCCTTGAGCCGCCCGGCATTCACGTCCCGGATGATGTCGGGGATGGTGTCGTAGATCTTCACCTCGGCAAACAGCCCGGATTTCTTCAGCGGCTCGACGAAGGCGGTGCCGACCTGGGCGCCCACCGTCTCGCCCTTGAGGTCGGCGAACGACGCGTAGTCCCGCGCGTCGGCCTTCGGGACGATCAGCCCCTCGCCGTAGCTGTAGACCGGCTCGGAGAAGGCGACGATCTCCTTGCGCGGGGCCGTGATGAACATCGCCGCCGAGATGATGTCGATCTTCGAGGCGGTGAGCGCCGGGATCAGCGTCGAGAACTGCAGCGGCTCGACGGCGACGGAAAAGCCCGCCTGCCGGCCGACCTCGGTCACCAGATCGACCATCACGCCCTGGATGGTGTTGGTCTTGGTGTCGAGGAAGGTGAAGGGCAGACCGGTCGCCGTGGCCCCCACCCTGAGCGTCGGCTCGGCCCGGGCCGGCCCGCCGAGCAGGAGGGCGAGAACGGCACACAGGCCGGGGAACAGGTTTCTCATCGCACGACCCCCGGTCGGACCGTCATGCCATCGGGCGAGGCCGTTCCCGCTGCTTTCATGTCGATGAAGAATACCGCACGCCTGCGCGCTCGACGCAAGGACGTTTCACGTGCATGAAACCGGGATTGAGATTGCAGGGTGATGCCGCGGTGAGCAGTCCCAAGCTCCGGGAAACCGCCTCCGGCGATCCGGTCGACGTCGCCGTGGGCCGGCGCCTGCGCGCGCTGCGGCAGGGGCGGGGACTGTCGCTGGAGAAGGTGGCCGCGCGCACCGGCCTCTCGATCGGGTTCGTCAGCCAGGTCGAGCGCGGCCTGTCCTCGCCCTCGCTGCGGGTGCTGGCGCTCCTGGCCGACACCCTCGAGACCGGGATCGGCGGCCTGTTCGAACCCGGGGGGACGGACCGCGATCCGATCGTCGTGTCCGAGCGGGACCGGCCCGAGCTTCGGCTCTGGCGGGCCGGCATCACCAAGCAACTGCTGACGCCGGTGTCGGGGACGCGCGGCCTCAGCCTGTTCCGCACCGTCCTCGAACCCGGGGCCAGCACCGGTGCGGACCTCTTCACCCACGACGGCGAGGAGGCCGGCTTGGTCCTCGAAGGGCGCCTGACGCTCGTGGTCGAAACCCGGACGCTGCACCTCGCCGAGGGCGACGGCTTCCGCTTCGCGAGCCGACGGCCGCACCGCTTCGGCAATCCGTCCGCGCGCGCGCGCGCAGTCGTCCTGTGGGTCAACGCGATCTGCGCGAACGCCGACGCCTGAACCGCCCGGGCGACGAACCGGCGTTTCCTTCGTCCGAGCGTGCCCTACACGTCGCCGCCGAGGCGGGCGGAGCGCCCGGGCACGAAGGAGCCCCTGTTGGCCAAGCTCGGCAAGGCGTCCTGTCCGCCTCCGGGCACGACGACGAGGCGCTGGATCTCACCGCGCAGGTAGGCCTGCAGGAACGCGTCGTAATTCTTGAACGACACGCAGCCGTTCGAGGCGCCGCTCGGGCCCAGCATGTAGGTGTGGGCGAGCAGCCCGACCCGGCCGTAGACGGCGGCCTCGCCGTCTACGGGGCTGAGGCGCAGCGCCCGCACCCCGTGGAAGGGCTGCGCGCGCTCCGCGACGTCGTAGGTGCCCGGCGGCGTCGCGCCGCGCATCCGAAGGTGCACGGTGCGCGGGTCGTCCATGGCCTCGCCGAGGCCAGAATGCGCCTCCAGCCTCTGGCCGCTCGGCAGGGTCACGGTGCGCGCGCTGATGTCGTAGACCGCGGTTCCCGTTCCCCCCGCCGGAGGGAGCTGGGGGATGAGCCGCCGGCGCGGCAGCGCGTCGGCCGGGCTGCGCTCCAGCGCCGCGTAGGCCAGCGCGGGCGCGGGTGACCGCTCCACGCCGAACAGCTTCTCGAAGAACGAGCGGGTGTCCTCCGCCGGTGCAGGCGCGGTCGCAACGGCCCGGGGCGTCCGCCGGTCCGCCCGGCGCACCCGCTCCGCACCGCTCGGACGTCGGAATTCGGGCGGGCGGGGCACCGGCAGCGGGACGGTCTGCGCCAGCCGGCTCGTTTCCTGGGGCGAGGCCTCCGGCGGCGGAGCGGGCTCCCCTTGCGCGGAGGGCGTTGACGGCTCGGCATCGGCGCCGGGCGGCCATACGCCCGGCATCGGCTCCAGCAAAGCGCTCCGCCACGTGGCCGGCGCCTCGATACCTAAGCAGGCTTGCGTGGCTTCGACCACGCAAGCCTGCTTAGATCTCCTCGTTGTCGCATCATTTTTCTCCGCGAACCGCGGTCCACTCAGCGGGATGATGCTCAGGGCGGGCACCGGTTCCGTCGCGTCGGCGCCCGGGGATGACTTGGTCAGGACGGCCTCTTCCGTGGGCGCCGGGATCGGAGCCTGCACCGCGCCGACGCGAGGGCCGACGGAGGGCGCGCGGCTCGACGACGACGGGCCGCCCAGGGCGAGGGCGCCCAGGATCGCGACGAGGGCCGCCGCGGGCATGACCCGGCCGGCGGCCCCATCGGACACGCGCACCTGCGCAACGGAGCCGCGGAGCGGCAGGAAGTCCCGGACCATGCGGACGCCTCGTCCCTGACGCCGATGTCCGCCGAGCATCGCTGCATCTTCCACCGAGGCGTGAAGACGAGCGGCAGGAGAATCACCGGTCCGGCCCGATCGGCCGTGCGGCAGCGAGCCGAGGGCGGCCGGCTTTTCTCGGGCGAGACTGTGGTCGATCCGCGATCAATCGTGGCGGTTCGCCGCCCGGCGGCGGGGTCGGGTCGATGCCCGCGGAAGGAATCGGCGTTCCTCGCGCAACGCCCGACGCACCGTCGTCGTTCGCCTGACGGCGGCGGTCGGACGAACGCTGCGAGGCGCCCTTATTCCCCGTCGATCTGCCGGCCCATCAGCGCGATGGCCCGCTGATACACCGAGGCCGCGTTCCAGCCCTGGAGCGCGGCGAAGTTGGCCTCGCCCGGCTGGTAGCCCGCCCCGGCCTGCCAGCCGTGGCCCTTCAGGAAGTTCGCCGTCGAGGTCAGGGCGGCGCCGACGTTGTTGAGATCACCGCCGGTGCCGTAGGTCAGGACGTTCTTGGGCAGGAACTGGGTGTGGCCGACCTCGCCGTGCGCGGCACCCCGCGTGCTGGCCGAGAGCAAGCCGCGATCGATCAGCGTCAGGGCCGCGTAGAGCTGATCGGTGAAGTAGGCCGACCGGCGGCAATCGTAGGCGAGCGTCGCCACCGCCGACAGCGTGTTGACGTTGCCGCGCACGGCGCCGAAGCCCGTCTCCATGCCCCAGATCGCGAGCAGCGGTCCGGGCGGGACGCCGTAGCGCTGCTCGATCGACGAGAACAGGGCCGCGTTCTGCCGCTTGAGGCCCCGCCCGCGCGAGACGATGGTGGAGGCGCCGCGCTTGGCCAGGAACTGATCGAGCGACAGGCGGAAGCTGCGCTGGCCGCGGTCCGCGGAGATGGTCGCCGTCGAGTAGGACGTGCCCATCAGGGCCGACAGGCTCTCCGCGCTCGCCCGGCCCCGCGCCTCGCCGGCGAACTCCCGCTTCCACGCCTCGAAGCCGCCGGCCGCGTTGCCGCACTGGGCGGCCTGCGCCGCGCCGCCCGCGCAGGCGAGCGCCGCGAAGGCCAGGGTCGCCAAAACCTTGTACCGCAGGGTTTCACGCCGCTTGTGGTCGCTCACTCGAAATCTCCCTCGGTCGCCGCGGCGAAGCTCGGTCCCGCCCGGCGTAAAAGCCCGATCGCCCATCGCCGTTCGGCCGACGCTCGCAGGGGCACCGCTGCATCCGCGAAGCTGTGTAGCGGACGGCGCGGCCTGATATAAGGCCGCGATCGATGCCGAGGAGACGTTCATGAAGGTTGTGGCAGATCTGTGCATCGTGCCCATGGGCGTCGGACCGTCGGTCTCCCCTTACGTGAAGGCGATCAAGGCGATCGTGGATGCCAGCCCCCTCCGGACGGAGATGCACGCCAACGGCACGAACATCGAGGGGGAGCTCGCCGACATCTGCGCGCTCGTCGAACGGTGCGAGGCCAAGCTCAGCGCGATGGGCGTCCAGCGCGTGTTCTGCACGATGACCTTCTCGTGGCGCCACGACAAGGACCAGTCGATGGCCGAGAAGCTCAGCGCGGTCTCCTGACCTCCGCACCCATGTCCGCTCCGAGGCCGCCTTATCACAGGCGTCACGATGCGCGAGGCTCCCGTGCTCACGTCCCTGCACGCTCGCGGGGCTCGACTCCCGCATGGATCAGCGGATCCTTTGGAGGGCGCCGGTACTTTATTGCAAGGCACCTGCGTCGCGATCGTCCGTTGGTTTTTGGTGCACTGCATTATGACAAGTCGAGCCTGTTGAAACCATCTCCGCGAACGGCTCCGTCTCAAGGTAGATCCTCGCCGCAGCACCGACTGGCGACAGGAAATTTTTGTCAGGCGACGAAACTGAACGCTTGAACGCAAACGGCATTCCTGTTCCGATAGGATTTAGAACAGGAACAAACTAGGTAGGAAAATATGCCTCGTTTCGAGCCTTGGAGCGTGCCCCGCGCATCCGGGATCATCGCCGAACACAGCCATCTCGAAGGGGCCACGCTCCCGATCCTGCACGCCTTGCAGGAGACCTTCGGCTACGTCGACGCGGGCGCCGTGCCGCTGATCGCGGACGCGCTGAACTTGTCGCGGGCCGAAGTCCACGGCTGCATCACGTTCTACCACGATTTTCGCGATCACCCGGCCGGGCGGCACGCGGTGAAGCTGTGCCGGGCCGAGGCCTGCCAGGCGATGGGCTCCGACCGGCTGCACGCCGAGATCCTGTCGCGTTTGGGCACCGGGTGGCACGGCACCACGGCCGACGGCAACGCCACCGTCGAGCCGGTCTACTGCCTGGGCTTGTGCTCCAACGGCCCCGCGGCGCTCGTCGACGGCGAACCGATCGCCCGGCTGACCGCGGACGCCCTCGTAGCGGCGCTGAGCGAGGTCCGCGCATGAGCGTCACGATCACCATTCCCCGCGACGCCGTGGCGTTGGGCCTCGGCGCCAACCGCATCGCCCGTGCGCTGTTTGCCGGTGCCGAGCGCCGCGGCCTCGACGTGACCATCGTCCGCACCGGCTCGCGCGGCCTCGCTTGGCTCGAGCCGATGGTCGAGGTCGCAACGCCTGCGGGCCGCATCGCCTACGGCCCAGTGACCCTCGCCGACGTCGACGCGCTCCTCGACGCCGGCCTGACCGAGGGCGGGGCCCACCCGCTCCGCCTCGGCAACCCCGAAGAGATCCCGTTCCTGGCGCGCCAGCAGCGCCTCACCTTCCACCGCTGTGGCGTGGTCGATCCGGTCTCGGTCGAGGATTACCGCGCCCACGGCGGCTACCGTGGCCTGGAGGCTGCGCTGAAGCTTGAGCCCGAGGGCATCGTCGCGGAGGTTCGCGAGTCGGGCCTGCGCGGGCGCGGCGGCGCGGGTTTCCCGGCCGGCATCAAGTGGAACACGGTGATGCTGGCCCGTGCGGACCAGAAGTACGTGGTCTGCAACGCGGACGAGGGCGATTCCGGCACCTTCGCCGACCGGATGATGATGGAGGGCGACCCCTTCAACCTCATCGAGGGCATGACCATCGCCGCCGTCGCCGTCGGCGCGACGCGGGGCTACATCTACCTGCGCTCGGAGTACCCGCAGGCTTTCGCGACCCTGAAGGAGGCCATCGCCAACGGCATCGCGGCGGGCGTGCTCGGCGAGAACGTGATGGGGTCGGGCAAGGCGTTCCATCTGGAAGTCCGCCTCGGGGCCGGCGCCTACATCTGCGGCGAGGAGACCTCGCTGCTGGAAAGCCTGGAGGGCCGCCGCGGCATCGTCCGGGCCAAGCCCCCGATCCCGGCGCTGAAGGGCTTCCTCGGCAAGCCGACGCTGGTCAACAACGTGATGACCTTCACGGCGACCCCCTGGATCCTGGAGCACGGCGCCAAGGCCTACGCCGATTACGGCATGGGCCGCTCGCTCGGCACGCTGCCGATCCAGCTCGCCGGCAACATCAAGCACGGCGGCCTGATCGAGATCGCCTTCGGCATCACGCTCCGTGAGGTGATCGAGGGTTTTGGCGGGGGCACCTTCTCCGGGCGCCCGGTGCGCGCGGTGCAGGTCGGCGGCCCGCTCGGCGCCTACTTCCCCGACCACCTCCTCGATACGCCGCTGGACTACGAGGCGATGACGGCGGCCAAGGGCCTCGTCGGCCACGGCGGCATCGTGGTGTTCGACGACACCGTCGACATGGCCAAACAAGCCCGGTTCGCGTTCGAGTTCTGCGCGACCGAGAGCTGCGGCAAGTGCACCCCCTGCCGCATCGGCGCGACCCGCGGCGTCGAGACGATGGACAAGGTCATCGCCGGAATCAGCCCTGAGCGGAACCTCGCCGTCATCGCCGACCTTTGTGAAGTCATGACCGACGGTTCCCTCTGCGCCATGGGCGGGCTTACGCCAATGCCCGTGATGAGCGCGATCACCCACTTCCCCGAAGATTTTTCCCGCGTGGGCGACTTGCCCATCGCGGCGGAATGAGGAGACAGCCGATGGCCCTCATCAAAGAGATCGATTACGGCACGCCGATCCGTGTCTCCGAGCAAACCGTCACTCTGACGATCGACGGGATGGACATCACCGTGCCTGCGGGTACATCGGTGATGGCGGCGGCGATGACCGCCGGCACGCAGATTCCGAAGCTTTGCGCCACCGACTCGCTGGAGCCGTTCGGCTCCTGCCGCCTCTGCCTCGTCGAGATCGAGGGGCGGCGCGGCACGCCGGCCTCCTGCACGACGCCCGCCGAGAACGGCATGGTGGTGCGCACGCAGACGGACAAGCTGGCCAAGCTCCGCAAGGGGGTGATGGAGCTCTACATCTCCGACCACCCGCTCACCTGCCTCACCTGCGCCGCCAACGGCGACTGCGAGTTGCAGGACATGGCTGGCGTGGTGGGCCTGCGCGACGTGCGCTACGGCTACGAGGGCGACAACCACGTGGCGCCCAGCGCCGAGAAGTACCTGCCTAAGGACGAGTCGAACCCGTACTTCACCTACGACCCGTCGAAGTGCATCGTCTGCAACCGGTGCGTCCGCGCCTGCGAGGAGGTGCAGGGCACCTTCGCGCTGACGATCAGCGGTCGCGGCTTCGACTCGCGCGTGGCCGCCGGTCCGACGAACTTCATGGAATCCGAGTGCGTGTCCTGCGGCGCCTGCGTCCAGGCCTGCCCGACCGCGACGCTCCAGGAGAAGTCGATCCACCAGCACGGCCAGC
>NZ_CAXTBY010000038.1:0-32898 GCF_964242245.1 uncultured Methylobacterium sp.
AGGGCGGGTACCCTGTGGATGCCGCTCCGGGAGGCTGAGGATTACGCGACCGGTCTCAGGAGCGTGAGCGGTGCAGGCTCCATCCCCGTAGCCGCGGCTAGTTTGAAGCGGCCTTCTGAGCGGCAGCCTGGATGTTGTCGGGATCGAGCGCAGTCTCGACGAACTCACGGCCGCGGCTCGTGAACTCGCGGGCGTAGCGCAGCCCCTGGTCGCGCACCTCGTCGGCGTAGGGGCCGATGCTGCGATCCTCCTGACGCGTGCGCGGCAGGAGCGCGCCGAGCAGGAGGCCCGCCGCCACGCCGACGACGCCGACGAGCAGGGGATTCTCGGAGACGAACTGCTCGACCGCGGTGCGGCTCCGGTTGAACCCGTCGCTGCTGCGCACCACCGCGTCGTCGATCCGCCGCATGTGCTCCTGGTGCACGCCGGAAACCCAGGTCTTCGCCCCGTCCAAGGCTTCCGATGTGCGGGCCCGTCCGGCATCGGCTGCGCCGCTGAGCCGGTCCCGCACGTCGTCGGCGAGCGCGGAGGCGCGCTCCTGGGCCGATCCGGCGAGGTCGGCCACGCGATCGGCAGCACGCCCGGCTGCGGCCTGTGCGCTTTCGGACAAGCCGGCAAAATCCGGCTTACCGCCGGCCGACGGTGCAGGAGCCGCACGGTCGGGACGGCCGATCGGATCGTGAGCGCCGAGGGGATCGGGCTTCAGGCTGAAGTCGGAGGCCTTGTCCAGCGGGTCGAGGTCGACGAGGCCTGAGTGGCCTACGCCGCCGGTCCCGACATCCCCTGCGGCCTTGCCGGCCGGCATGCCGGCAGCCGCCGCAATTTCTTCGGGCAACGTCTTCCCGGTCTTGCTCGTGTCGCTCATCGCGTGATCCTCTGGACTCGAACTGGGCTGCGGTCGACCCCGGCGCCCGCGCGGAGTGCGACGGGCGAACGGGTCAGACCTGGGTCTCTTCCGCCAGCAACCGCTTGGGCTGACGGGTGGGACGGTCGGGATCGTAGGCGCGCGCCACGCCGTCGTTCAGCACCGGCACGCGCTCGGCCGCGACCTGGGTCCGGCGCCGCTGCGCGTCCTGCGACACGCGATGCAGCAGCCAGCCGACGCCTGCCGCGATCAGCATCACGGGAACGGGGTTGCGCCGGACCGCTTCGAGGGCGCCGTCGTAGGTCCCGCTCAGCGGCGTGCGCCGGGCGCTGCCGAGCATCTCGTCGACCAAGCTGGAGACCGAGAGCCGGCCTTGAATACGGTCGATCGTCTCGTCGAGGCGAGCGCGGCTCGCCTCGATGTCGCGCTCCATCTCGTTCATCGAAGTCATCCGGACACTCTCTCGGAAAGGGCGCGGGCGTCCTGGCGGACCTGCCGGCCGGTGCGGGTAGGCGTGAGCGTCGCGAACGAGAGGGCGCTCCGCCCCCACAGGGCCATGCCGATCGCCACCACGAGGAGCACGCCGCCCACGATCAGCGCCGACAGCCACTCCGACCCGACGATGGTGGCCAGCCACTTCACGAAGGCGCCGATCAGGATCAGCAGGGCGACCACGGAGAACACGGCGGACGCCATCAGGCAGACGATGCCGATGATGAGCGACCGGACGTTGCGCGCCATCTCGGCGCGGAACAGGGCGATCTCCTTGCGCGCGAGATCGTTCGTCTCGCGCAGGGCATCGCCGATCAGGCTCTGGATGCTGCCGGCGGCGGGCGGAGGGGTCTGGGGTCCGTTCGACATCGGGCGGCTCAGGCGCGGAAGCTGTCGCGGGCGTCACCCTCGATGGGCAGGCTCGACGACTTGATGAAGCGGGCGGCGATGAAGCCGGCCACGAAGGTGCCGACCGCGACGGCCACCGGCGCGCGGCGGGCGAAGGCCTCGGCCTCGCCGTAGAAGTCGCTGAAGCTGCGCGCCTCGATCGACCCGCCGAGCTGGGTCAGGCCGTCGGCCGCGCTGTCGAAGAACGCCTTGATGTTCGGCCGGTCCTCGAACTCCTTGCTGGAGTCCCGCAGCGTCTTGGCGAGGTCGTGGACCGACTGGGCCGCGTCGCCCTTCCGGCTCTCGACGAAGCTCTGCGCCTGGACGCGGGCCGCGTCCAGGAGACCGCGGCCGCGCTCGGTCGCTACGTCGGCGAGGCCGTCGACGTCCTTCTTGAGCCCGCGCCAATCGGCCTTCTCGTCGGCCAACGTCGCGCCTGCGTCCGGAGGCATGGTCGGATGGGGGATGTCGGACGCGGCCATCGTCGGGATTCCTTCGCGCGCAGGGCGATGCATGGGGGGTTGTGTCGGCTGGGTAACATCGCGGGCGGTCGCCGGTTCCGCCGAGGTTCCGGCGACCTGCGGCGGTGCTCAAGCTCAGCCGCCGTTCAGGCGCGGCGCGGTACCCCTTCCTCCGGTCACGGGGCGGGTCGCACGCGGGATCGCGGGGCCGGGCTTAGGCACAAGCCTGCGGATCTTCGGCGTGGCCCGTGAAAAGGATGTCTTGACCGACAGCCGTCATTCGCGCTTGGCTGACCGCAACGGATCGCGCCCGGCTTCCGCGCGTTCTTGCACAAGAAACGTCGACATAAGCGTGCAGGTGCCTGTGCGCCGAGGATCCGGAGCCCACCTGCGTGGCACGCCTTGTGATCGTATCGAACCGCGTGGCGGTTCCGGAAGAGGACGGCAAGGCGGTTGCCGCCGGCGGCCTCGCCGTCGCCGTCAAGGAAGCGTTCACCGCCTACGAGGGCCTCTGGTTCGGCTGGAGCGGCACCATCGCCGACGAGCCCTCGGAGGAGCCGACCCTGATCGAGCGGGACCGCATCCGGTACGCGGTCGTCGACCTCTCGCCGCAGGATCACAAGGAATACTACGCCGGCTTCGCCAACCGCGCCCTGTGGCCGATCATGCACTACCGCCTCGGGCTCGGGGCGTTCTCGCGGTCGGATTACTCGGGCTACAGCCGCGTCAACCGCATCTTCGCCCGCGCGCTCGCCAAGCTCGTCGAGCCCGACGACATCATCTGGGTGCACGACTACCACCTGCTGCCGCTGGCGGCGGAATTGAGGGGCCTGGGGCTGGCGAACCCGATCGGCTACTTCCACCACATCCCGTGGCCGGCCGCCGACGTGTTCAACACGCTTCCCGCGAGCAACGACCTGCTGCGCGCCATCGCCGACTACGACCTGATCGGCCTCCAGACCGACCCGGACGTGCAGAACCTGACGCGCAACCTGATCGACACCCTCCGTGCGATCCCCCTGGGCGGCGGCTCGCTGATGGTCGACGGGCGCCGCACCCGCATCCGCAGCTTCCCGATCGGCATCGACGTCGCCGGCTTCAAGGAGGCGGCCGAGAAGGCCGGCTCCAACAAGGTCGTGCGGGAGACGATGGCGGGCCTGCGCACCCGCAAGCTGCTGATCGGCGTCGACCGGCTCGACTATTCCAAGGGCGTGCCGGAGCGGATGGAGGCGGTCGAGCGCTTCTTCGCCTCGAACCCGGACCAGCGCGGCAACGTCACCTACATCCAGATCACGCCGAAATCCCGCAGCGAGGTGCCGGAGTACGAGCAGCTCTCGCGGGACGTGAACGAGACGGTGGGCGAGATCAACGGCTCGCTCGGCGACCCGGCCTGGACCCCGATCCAGTACGTCACCAAGGCCTATCCGAGGCCCGTGCTGGCCGGCCTCTACCGCGCCGCCCGCGTCGGCCTCGTCACGCCGATGCGAGACGGCATGAACCTCGTGGCCAAGGAGTACGTCGTCGCCCAGAGCGAGGACGATCCGGGCGTGCTGGTCCTGTCGAAGTTCGCCGGCGCGGCACGGCAATTGCCGGAGGCGCTCCTGGTCAACCCCTACGACCGCTTCGAGGTGGCCGAGGCGATCCGCACCGCGCTCTACATGCCGCGCGGCGAACGCCTCGAGCGGTGGAAGCCCATGGTCGAACGCATGACCCGCGAGGACGTGGATTGGTGGGCGCGCAACTTCCTCTCCGAACTCGAGAACTTCCGCACGATCGAGCGGGAGCCGCCGACCGCCGCCGCCGCCGCCGCGGAGTAATCGGCGCGGCGCGCGAAACCGCCCTGGCATGATCGCCGTCGACGATGGCGTCCCGGCGCCGCTGGGCGCGCACTTCGACGGGCGCGGCGTCAACTTCGCGCTGTTCTCCGAGCACGCCACCGCCGTCGACCTCTGCCTGTTCGAGGCCGGCGAGCGGCACGAGAGCCGCACGATCCGGCTGCCCTGCCGCAGCGACGACATCTGGCACGGCTACCTCCGCGGCGTCCTGCCGGGCCAGCTCTACGGCTATCGGGTGCACGGGTCGTGGGACCCGGGCCGCGGCCACCGCTTCAACCCCTCGAAGCTCGTCCTCGACCCCTACGCCCGCGAGATCCGCGGCCGCATCCGCTGGCACGATGCCCTCTACGGCCACCGCCGCAGCCTCCAGCGGGAGGACCAGATCGATCGCCGCGACAGCGCGGTCTACATGCCCAAGGCCGTGGTCACCGCGCCGGAGGTGCCGGACCTCGCGCTCAAGCCGATCCGGCGGCCGCTCACCGAGACGGTGATCTACGAGGCGCACGTCAAGGCGCTGACGATGACCCATCCGGACGTGCCGGAACCTGAGCGCGGCACCTACGCGGCGCTCGCCCACCCGGCCATCGTCGAGCACCTGTGGAAGCTCGGCGTCACCGCGCTCGAACTGCTGCCGATCCAGGCGTTCGCCGACGACCGCTTCCTCGTCGAGAAGGGGCTCGTGAACTTCTGGGGCTACTCGCCGCTGAACTACTTCGCCCCCGATCCGCGCTACCTCGGCGAGGGCGGGATCGGCGGCCTCAAGGCCGCGATCCGCGAACTGAACGCCGCCGGCATCGAGACGTGGCTCGACGTGGTCTACAACCACACGGCGGAGGCCGGCCACGCCGGCCCGACGCTCTCGTTCCGCGGCATCGACAACGCCAGCTACTACAAGCTCGATCCGGACAACCCGCGCCGCGACATCGACTGCACCGGCTGCGGCAACACGCTGGACGTCGCGCATCCGCGGGTGATGCAGCTCGTGCTCGATTCGCTGCGCCACTGGGTCGGCGCCTACGGCATCGCCGGCTTCCGCTTCGATCTCGCGTCGAGCCTCGGGCGCTCGCCGATGGCGTTCTCGCCGCAGGCCGCCTTCTTCCAGGCGGTGGCCCAGGACCCGGTGCTGGCGCAGGTGAAGCTGATCGCCGAACCCTGGGACCTCGGCGCGGAGGGCTACCGCCTCGGCGGCTACCCGCGTGGCTGGAGCGAGTGGAACGACCAGTTCCGCGATGCCGCCCGCGGCTTCTGGCGGGGCGATCCGGGCCAGCTCGCCAAGCTGACGCAAGGATTGACCGGCTCGCGCGAGGTGTTCGCGCCGTCCGGCCGCTCGCCGCTGGCCAGCATCAACTTCGCCGCGACCCACGACGGCTACACGCTGGCCGACGTGGTCGCCTACGAGGAGAAGCACAACGCGGCGAACGGCGAGGACAACCGCGACGGCCACGGCCACAACGTCTCGTGCAATTACGGCGTCGAGGGACCGACCGACGATCCCGCGATCCTGGGCGTCCGCGCGCGCCAGAAGCGCAACCTGCTGGCCACCGTCATGCTGGCCCAGGGCGTGCCGATGCTGCTGATGGGCGACGAGCGCTCGCGCAGCCAGGGGGGCAACAACAACGCCTACTGCCAGGACAACCCGACGAGCTGGATGGACTGGAGCGCGGACCCCGACCCGGCGCTCGGGCAGTTCGTCGCGAACCTGACGCGCCTGCGCCGCGAGCGCCCGGCGCTGCGCCGCCGCCGCTTCTTCGACGGCACCCGCGTCGATCCGGACAGGCCGCTGCGCGACGTGCACTGGCTCTCCCCCTGCGGCGCCGAGATGGATTCCGACGCCTGGGGCGACCATGGGCGCCGCACCTTCGGCATGCAGATCGGCAACGACATGTCGGAGGACCATCGCTTGCTTCTGCTCCTCAATGCCGCGGCGGACCCGTGCCTGTTTCGGCTCTGCGCTGATATCGGCGGGCCCTGGCGAGCTATCTTCGACACCGCGCATCCGGTCGGAGCTGTCTCACACGGCGATCCTCCAATACGCGGAGGTGCGGCGATCCACTTGGCGGAGCGTTCGATCCTGGTGCTTGCCCGGACTGGCGCGGCGGTAGCCGAAGGCGATGTTAGCAAGACGTTAGTAGTTCTCTCCTAATTCTCGCCACCGGCATTCGGCCGAGCGAGCCGGTGATGACTGCGTCAAGACCCATTCTCATCTCGCTCGTCGTGCCGGTCTTGAACGAGGAGGCCGGCATTGCGCCGTTCCTGGCGCGCGCGGCACCGGCCCTTGACGCGGCGTGCCGCGTTCTCGGGCCGGGGACGGGCTACGAGATCGTCTTCGTGGACGACGGCAGTACCGATGCGACGCCGATAGTCCTGTCCGCCGCTCGGATGGAGCGCCCCGGCATCGAGATCGTCAGCCTGTCCCGCAATTTTGGGAAGGATGCCGCGCTCGCCGCAGGGCTGCGTCATGCCCGTGGCAGTGCCGTCATCCCAATCGACGTGGACCTCCAGGATCCGCCTGAGGTGATCCCGGAGATGGTCGCGCTCTGGATGGCAGGTGGCTTGGTTGTCAACGGCATCCGCTGCGACCGCGATGCCGACACCCACCTGAAGCGCCTCAGTGCGCGAATGTTCTACAGCGTCTACAATCGCATCGCGGACCGGAGAATTCCAGCAGATGCCGGTGATTTCCGCCTGCTGGACCGGCAGGTGGTGGACATCCTGAACGCGCTGCCCGAGCGTTCGCGCTTCATGAAGGGCTTGTTCTCCTGGGTCGGGTTCCGTCAGGCGGAGGTCCGCTTCGCGCGGGAGCCGCGGACGACCGGCACGTCGAAGTGGCGATACTGGCGCCTCTGGAACTTCGCCCTCGACGGTTTGACCGGATCGACCACGGTGCCGTTGCGGATCTGGACTTACGTCGGCATCACGGTGGCGGGACTCGCGCTCCTCTACGGTCTGTTCATCATCGGCCTGACCTTGGTCACCGGGAATGGGGTCCCGGGCTATCCCTCGATCATGGTGACGGTCCTGTTCCTCGGCGGCCTGAACCTGCTGTCCCTCGGGATTATGGGCGAATACGTCGGCCGGATCGCGGGCGAGGTTCGCGGCCGCCCGCTCTACCTCGTTCGCAGCGTGAACGGCGAGGGCGCTTCGCCGATCGAGAAGGGATCCGTATGGACCAGATCGCCTATGCAAGAATGGCCGAGAGCGAGCAGCGACACTGGTGGTTCACCGGTCGACGCGCCATCCTCAGCGCGCTTCTCCGCCGCGAGCTAGGCCGTTCATCGATACGGGCGGGAACCTCCAGCCCTGCCGGGCCGGTCCGCATCCTGGAGGCCGGTTGTGGATCGGGCGGGAACCTCGGCATGCTGTCCGCCTTCGGCGAGATCGACGCGGTCGAGTTCGATGCCGGCGCCCGCGCCATGGCGGCGCAGCGTTCCGGCCTGACGATCCTGCCCTGCGTCCTGCCCTACGATCTGCCGGTTCCGGACCGCGCCTACGACCTGATCGCCCTCCTCGATGTGCTCGAGCACGTCGAGGAGGACCGCGCGTGCCTCGCTGCCCTCGGGGGGAAGCTCAAGCCGCAGGGGCGCATCCTGGTGACGGTGCCGGCGCTGCCGTGGCTCTGGTCGCACCACGACACCCTGCACCATCACAAGCGGCGCTACACGCGCAGGACCCTGGCCGGGGCGATCGCCGGCGCCGGCTTGCGGGTGGATCGCATCGGCTACTTCAACAGCCTGCTGTTTCCGCTCGCGCTCGTACGCCGTCTCTCCGCGATCGCCAGCGGTCGACCAGCGGAGGACGATCGTGTTCCGGCTCGCCCGATCAACGCGGTCCTTCGGTCGATCTTCACGGCCGAGCGCTACGTGATCGGACGCGTCCGCATGGCAATCGGCCTGTCCCTCTTCGCGCTCGTCACCCTGCCGGAGTGATGTCCGGGCGGGCTCGGACGCAGAGGAGGGCGCCGAACGGGGCCGTACCGTGATCGCGGCAGGTCCAGGCAGGATCGCGCGCGATGCGTGGAGCATGCGCGATCGCCGCGGTCTTGGGCAGGCTGAGGTCGTAGACCCACAGGATCGCGGCCGCGGGATCGGACCCGGCCGCCGCCAGCAGGGCCGGCTCGGGGTCGTCGCGCCAAGCGTTGGCGACCGCGACGACATCGACCGGGCGGCCTATCCGCGCGAGGAAGAAGCCGCCGACCGCGCGCATCTGCCCGGGGTCCTGCACCGGCGAACTCGGATGGTCCCACAGGAAGACGAGACGCGTCGCGTCGGCGGCGGCCAACGCCTCCGAAGCCCTCTCGAAGTTGAACGAGGTGCCGCGCAAGTCCGCCAAACGGACGAGCGGTAGGCCGAACAGCACGAGGACGAGCACCGGCGCATAGGCGCTGACGCGGTCCGCCGCGTTGGCCGCGAGCGCAACGCCGAGCAGCAGCCCCGGAACGAACGGCACGAGGTAGCGTGGAACGAAGCTCGGCCTCATCATGCCGAGGGCGATCATCCCGAGCGCACCGATCAGCGACGCGGCGAAGACGGCGCGCATCGTGGACGCATTGGGAGATGCGGAAGACCGATTCGATCCCGTCGTCTCCTGTTCAGGGGACCGACTTGAGAGGGCGACCGTGATGGCGATCACGAGAAGAACGACGATACCGGCGCTGTTGAGGACGTAGTCCCAGATAGACGGTAGATCGGCTATGCGCACGGGCTCGTACCAAGCGACGTCGGGCTGCGCGAACGCGGCGAGCCGGGGACCGTGGTAGGCAGTCCAGGCGACGGCCGGCAGGAACGGAAGCGCCGCCGGTAACATCGTCGACGCCTGCCGACGATGGAAAATCGTGAACAATGCGCCCTGAGCCACCACCAGCACCAGCGCGAAGTAGTGGGTGAGGATCGTCGCCGCCGCGAAACCTGCCCAGATGCAGGCTCGGTGTCGGGTCGGCGTCGCAAGAAGCCCCGCGAAGGCGAGAGTCGTCGCCGTAGATGCGAGGAGGAGGAGCGCGTAGCAGCGGGCTTCCCCGCCATAGAGCAGACCGGGCATCCAGAGACTGACGAAACCGCTCCACAGCATGGCGACGCGACGATCGATCCCGGCACCGCCACGGAAGATCAGGAGGCACGCGACCGTCCCGAAGATCGCGCTCGGAAGGCGCAGGGCCGTGTTCGAGATGCCCGCGACGGACGACCACAAGAACATCACGACATAGTAGAGGGGTGCGTTCACGTCGGCCCGTAGCTGCCTCAGGAGGCTGGCCAGATCCACCTGCGCGGCGATGGCGCCGGTGAAGGTTTCGTCGATCCAGAGCGGTCGGCCGTGTCCGATCCCGAATCGGATCGCAGTGCCGAACAACAGGGCCAGCATCCCGGCGAGCAGGAGCGGATCCGCACGACCGAAGCCAAGCGTGGATACCGTCCGGGCCGATCCGCTTATCCTAGCCATGTCGATCATCTCCAAGCGCGGCCACGATGCGCCGAAGTGCTTCCCGATCCGTGAAACCGAAGGCAGTTCGGAGTTGGGATGCGCAAAACGCATCCGCGCAGCCGCACGGGGAACAAGAGCGCGGCGTCTGGCCTTCTGTGTCAGGCGTGGCCGTTCGCGGCCGGACGTCTCCCGCTCCCACGACGAGGAAGGTGGCCCGATGCGGCGCACCCACACGATGGCCTTCGGCAGCGAGATCGCGGACGGAGCCGTGCGCTTCGCCCTCTGGGCGCCGACCGCGAAGGATGTCACCCTGGTGGTCGACGGCACCGAGCACGCGATGCCCGAGGCCGGGGAGGGCTGGCGGCGGGTGACGGTGCCCGGCATGGCGGCCGGGGCTCGCTACGGCTTCCGCATCGACGGCGACCTCGTGGTGCCGGACCCCGCCTCGCGCTTCCAGCCGGACGACGTGGCTGGTCTCTCCGAGGTGATCGATCCTGAAGCCTTCGCCTGGAGCGACGGCGCGTGGACGGGCCGCCCGTTCGAGGAGGCAGTGATTTACGAGACGCACATCGGCACGGCGACGCCCGAGGGCACCTATGCCGGGCTTGCGGCGCGCCTACCCGACCTGAAGGCGCTCGGCGTCACCGCCATTGAGCTGCTGCCGCTCGCCGACTTCAAGGGCACCCGCAACTGGGGCTACGACGGCGTCCTGCCGTTCGCGCCGGATGCCGCCTACGGCCGGCCGGACGACCTCAAGCGCCTGATCGATGCGGCGCACGCGCTCGGGCTGATGGTCTACCTCGACGCGGTCTACAACCACTTCGGCCCGGCCGGGAACTACCTGCACGCCTACGCCAAGACCTTCTTCACCGAGCGCCACCAGACGCCCTGGGGCGCGGGCATCAACTTCGACGGGAAGGAGAGCGGCCACACGGTGCGGCAGTTCTTCATCCAGAACACGCTGTATTGGCTGGAGGAGTACCATTTCGACGGCCTGCGCTTCGACGCGGTGCACGCGATCCTTGACGATTCCCCGAAGCACTTCCTGGCCGAGCTCGGCGAAACCGTACGGGAGACGTTCCCAAACCGAAAAATCCACCTGATGCTGGAGAACGAGGCCAACCAAGCCCGCTGGCTGGAGCGCGACGCTGCGGCCAAGCCGCGGATGCACGACGCGCAGTGGGCGGACGACCTGCACCATTGCTGGCACGTCCTGCTGACCGGCGAGACGTCCGGCTACTACGAGAGTTTCTCGGACAGGCCGGTCGAGCATCTCGCACGCTGCCTGTCGGAGGGCTTCGCGTACCAGGGCGAGCCCTTCAAGACCTTGGGCGGCCATCCCCGCGGCGAACCCTCGGCGCACCTGCCGCCCTCGGCCTTCGTCACCTTCCTCCAGAACCACGATCAGGTCGGCAACCGGGCGCTGGGCGAGCGCCTGAGCCAGCTTGCCGATCCGAGGAAGCTCGATCTGGCGCGAGCCGGGCTGCTGCTCAGCCCCCAGATCCCGATGCTTTGGATGGGCGAAGAGTGGTCGGCCTCCACCCCGTTCCTGTTCTTCGTCGATTTTGCCCCCGACGCAGACTTGAACAAGGCCGTGCGCGAGGGCCGCCGCAGGGAGTTCAAGAGCTTCGCGGCGTTCGCCGACGACACCTCGGTGATCCCCGATCCGACCGAGGCCGGAACGTTCCAAGCCTCGAAGCTGGATTGGTCGGAGCGGGAGCGCGCACCGCACCGCGAGGTGCTGGCCGAGACCACGCACCTGCTGGCGCTGCGCCGCGACGTGGTCGTGCCCCTCGCCAAGTCCGGCTATCGCGGCGCTGAGGCGCGGCTGCCGCGGGCGGACGTGGTCGATTGCACGTGGCGCTTCGCGGGCGGCATGCTGCGCTTCGTCGCCAACGTGGGCGGCGCGGATTTCGCCGTCGCGACGCCGGACGGGCGCGTCGTCTGGACGAACGCGCCCGATCTCGGCGGCGGCGTCCTGCCCGCCTGGACGGGCGTCTTCCTGACGGAAGCAGTCCGATGAGCGCCGCCCTGGAACGCCTTGCCGACCTCGTCGGCGTCGCCGGCGGCTACACCGACGCCTTCGGCGCGACGGTCGAGACTCCGCTGGAGACCCGGCGCGGGCTGCTGGCGGCCCTCGGCTTCGCCGTCGAGGGCGATGCCGAGGTCGCCGGGAGCCTCGCGGCGGTCGAGGCCCTGCGCCGTGGCTTGATCCCGCCGCTGCTTCCGGTCGAGGCCCGGCGGAGTGCCCGCGTGCCGGTGCGCGGCGCGGGCAACCTCGCATGGCGCCTCGTCGACGGGCGGGGAGGCACGCGCGAGGGCCGCGCCACGCTCTCGGGCGACGCGCCCGCATTCGAGCTGCCCCCCCTGACGCCGGGCTACCACCACCTCGCAGCGACGCTGGGCGACGCGCGGGCCGAGGCCTGGGTCATAGCCGCGCCGCAGCGCTGCTGGCGTCCGCGCGCCTACGTCGATGAGGGCGCGAGCGATTGGGGCCTCGCCGCGCAGCTCTACGGGTTGCGCTCGGAGACCAACCTCGGCATCGGCACCTACGCCGATGCCGGTCGCGCCGCCCGCGACGCGGGCCTGCGCGGCGCCTCGTTCCTGGGCCTCAGCCCGGTCCACGCCCTCTTCGGCGCGGACCGCTCGAAGATCTCGCCCTACTCGCCCTCGTCGCGGCTGTTCCTCGACACCCTGTTCCTCGAACCATCGAGCCTGCCGGGCTTTGCCGGTTCGAAGGCCGAGGCGCTGCTCGCGGCGATGGCGTCCCGCATCGCGGCGCTGCGCGACGCCGCCCTGGTCGACCATCAGGGCGTGTGGGACGTGCTCTCCCCCGCGCTTCAGGCGCTGTGGGACGAGTCGGAGGCCCGCGCAGGCCGCGATCCCGCGTTCCGCGCCTTCCGGGAGCAGGGCGGCGAAGCCTTGCGCTCGCACGCCACCTTCGAGGCGCTGTCGGCGCACTTCAAGGCGCTGGGCGCGCAGTGGCTCGGCGACTGGCCGGAAGAGTTCCGGCGCGCCGGGACGGACGCCGTCGAAGGCTTCGCGGAGGAGCACGCCGAGGCCGTCGCCTACCACGCGTGGCTGCAATACCTGGCAGACCGCCAACTCGGCGATGCGGCGTCGGCCGCCCTCGACACCGGCATGCGGCTCGGCCTCTACCGCGACCTCGCCGTCGGCGCCGACCGCGGCGGCTCCGAGATCTGGTCGCATCCCGAGCGCTTCGCCGACGGCGTGTCGATCGGCGCACCGCCCGACCTGCTCGCGCCGAAGGGCCAGGATTGGGGCCTGCCGGCCTTCGATCCGCTGGCGATGGAGCGCGACGGGCTGGCCGCCTTCCGCGCCCTGGTGCGCGCCAACATGCGCCACGCCGGCGCGATCCGCATCGACCACGCCTTTCAGCTCGCGCGCCTGTTCCTGATCCCCCTCGGCCGAAGCGCGCGCGAGGGCGCCTACGTCGCGATGCCGTTCGAGCCGATGCTCGCGGTGCTGCGGCTGGAGAGCCACCGCAACAAGTGCCTCGTCATCGCCGAGGATCTCGGCACGGCGCCGGAGGGGTTTTCCGACGCGCTGATGCAGGCCGGCATCCTCAGCTACCGCATCCTCGCCTTCGAGCGCGAGCACGACGGCCGCTTCAAGGCGCCCGACGCCTACCCGCGCGACGCGCTCACCGCGATCACCACGCACGACCTGCCGACCTTCGTCGGCTGGTGGCGCGGCGTCGACACCGACATGCGGCAATCGCTCGGGCTCTACGATGCGGAGCGTGCCGAGGCCGAGCGCAACGAGCGCGTCGTCGAGCGCCGCCGCCTCAGCGAGGCGCTGGCCGCCGGGCAGCTCCTGCCGGGCGCCGAGCCGCCGGACGCAGCCCCGTTCGAGGCCGCCGCGCGCTACCTCGCGCGCGCGCCGTCGATGCTGACCGCCGTGCAGTACGAGGACGTCGTCTCGGAACTCAGCCAAGCCAACGTGCCGGGCTCGACCGAGGGCTACCCGAACTGGCGGCGCAAGCTCGACCGGGACCTGTCGGTGATCGCCGCCCCCGGCGGACCGCTCGCCAAGCTCGCCGCCGCCCTCTCGGCCGAGGAGCGCGGGCCCCGCTCGGGCGCGGCCCGCCTCGCCACCGCCCCGCCGCGGGCGACCTACCGGCTGCAGTTCCACGCAGGCTTCACCTTCGCGGATGCGGAGCGGATCGTTCCTTATCTCGCCAAGCTCGGGATCAGCCACGTCTACGCCTCGCCGCTTCAGACGGCGCGCCCGGGCTCGACCCACGGCTACGACATCGTCGACCACGGCGCGATCAACCCGGAACTCGGGGGCGAGGCCGGCTTCGTGCGCCTGTCGGACGCCCTGCGCGCGCACGGGCTGAAGCTGCTCCTCGACATCGTCCCGAACCACATGGGCGTCGGCGGCGCCGACAATCCGTGGTGGCTCTCGGTGCTCGAATGGGGCGCGCTGTCGCCCTTCGGGCACGCCTTCGACATCGACTGGGAGCGGCTGGGCGCCAACCGCAACCTCGTGATCCCGTTCCTGGGCGAGCGCTACGGCGAGGCCCTGGAGCAGGGGCACCTGGAGCTGAAGTTCGACCCGGCTGCGGGCGCCTTCAGCGTGTGGCACTACGAGCATCAGTTCCCGATCCGCCCGCTCGACTACCCGACGATCCTCAACCGGGTGCTCGCGGCGCTCGGCGAGATCGAGGAGGAGGCGCAGGCCGAACTCCTCGGCATCTCCGAGCGCCTGCGCATCATGGGCGCCGAGACCGACGCGGGCCGCCGCGTCGGCTTCCCGGAAGAGGCGGAGGGGATCAAGCAGCGGCTCGCCGCCGTCTGCGCCGGCTCGCCCGAGATCCGCACCGCGATCGGACGGAGCCTGAAGCTGCTCAACGGCGTCAAGGGCCGGCCGGACAGCTTCGGGCCGCTGCACCGCCTGCTGGAGAATCAGGCCTATCGCCTCGCGCACTGGCGCGTCGCGTCGAGCGACATCAACTACCGCCGCTTCTTCGACGTGAACTCGCTCGCCGGGCTGCGGGTCGAGTTGAACGACATCTTCCACCGCTCGCACGAGACCGTGTTCCGCCACGTGCGCGCGGGCCGGATCGACGGCCTGCGCATCGACCACATCGACGGGTTGGCCGACCCGCAAGGCTACGCCCGCGCGCTCCAGGCCGCGGTCGGGCCGGGCTTCTACGTCGTCGTCGAGAAGATCCTGGAGCCGGGCGAGAAGCTCAGGCCCTGGCCGGTCGCCGGCACCACCGGCTACGACGTGCTCAACCACCTCGACGGCATCCTCGTCGACCAAAGCAAGCGCGGAAAGATCAAGCGCCTCTACGAGTGGGCGACGGGCTTCACCGAGCCCTACGGCTTCCAGCTCCGCGCCGCCAAGGCCGAGATCCTGGAGATCAGCTTCGCGAGCGAACTGGAGGTGCTGACCACCGACCTCAAGGAGATCGCCGACGCCGACCGCCGCACCCGCGACTTCTCCGTCAACGCGATCCGCCGGGCGCTCATCGAGATCATCGCGCGCTTTCCCACCTACCGCAGCTACCTGCCCGCCGACCTCGACGAGGGCGACGTCGAGGCGGAGGACGTCCGGCTGATCGAGGGGGCCGTCGCCAAGGCCAAGCGCTGGTCCGCGCTGCCGGACCGTTCCGTCCACGACTTCGCCGCCGCCGCCCTGATCGGACGGATCGAGACCTCCGGTCCGGGCCGTCCCGAGCCGTCAGTGGTGCTGCGCTTCCGCCGCCGCTTCCAGCAGCTCACCGGCCCGGTCATGGCCAAGAGCCTGGAGGACACGCTGTTCTATCGCTACGCCATGCTGCTGGGCTTGAACGAGGTCGGCGGCGATCCGGGCGAGTACGGCCTCGACGCCGAGCACTTCCATGCGCTTCAGGCGGCCCGTGGGCGCGACTGGCCGAACGCCATGATCACCACGGCGACGCACGACACCAAGCGCGGCGAGGATGCCCGCACGCGGCTGCTCGCCTTCTCCGAGATGCCGGAGGAGTGGGCCGGCGCCTGGGACCTCTGGCGCGCCGTCGCCGGACCGCACGTGGCCGTCATCGACGACGAGCCGGCGCCGGACACCAACGACCAGTGGATGTTCTTCCAGGCGATCCTCGGCGCGTGGCCGCTCGAGCTGCTCGACGCCGACGAGCCTGCCGCGATCGCGGACTTCCGCAAGCGCCTGACCGCGTACTCCGAGAAGGCGATGCGCGAGGGCAAGCGCCGCTCGAGCTGGGTCAACGTCGACGCGGCCTACGAGGGCGCGGTCGCCAAGCTGTTCGAGGCCCTGATCGCGCCGGGCTCGGAGTTCCTGGAAAAGCTCCGGCCCTTCGCCAAGCGGCTCGCCCATCTCGGCATGGTCGCAGGCCTCGGCCGCACGGTTCTGAAGTGCACGCTGCCCGGCCTGCCCGATGTCTATCAGGGCACGGAGTTCTGGGACTTCTCCTTCGTCGATCCCGACAACCGCCGCCCGGTCGATTACCCGGCGCTGGAGCGTGCGCTCGCCGAGCCGGCTTCGGCGGCCGACCTCCTGCCGCACTGGCCGGACGGCCGGGTGAAGCAGGCGACGCTGGCGGTTCTGCTCGCCGACCGCGCGGAGCGGCCGGCCTTCTACGCCGAGGCCGACTACCGGGCGATTGCCGCCCGGGGTCCGCGGGCGGACAACATCCTCGCGTATCTCCGCTCCAGTGCGGGGCCGGCGGCCGGGGACCTGTTCGTGGCCGTGCCGCGGCTGGTCTCCGGCCTCGCGACGGACGCCGTCTGGTCCGGCGATGCCTTCGCGGGCACGACGGGCGATCTCGGCGAGCCCGCGCTCTGGCGCGACGTGGTCACCGGCGCGACGCACGAGGGCGGCACGGTCGATTTCGGGCGGCTGTTCGCGCGCCTGCCCTACGCGGTCCTGCGACGGATGGCCTGAACGACCGACCGCGCGGCCGACCGGCACGGGCCGGCCGGGCGCGCGTTAGCAATGCAGGACGCGCGAACCGAAGACGCCCAAAACCTAAAGACGCGCGAACTCAGGACGACCGAACCTTCGAGGCCAGCATGAACGCACCGACCACCGCACCGAGGAATCCCGCAGCGGGCGGGGCCGCGCTTGTGGCGCCCCCGGCGGGCCTCGCGCCGCGGATCGAGGGGCCGCGGATCTACAACCTGTTCCCGCTCCTCGTCGGCCGCGTGTCGGACTGGACGGCGGAACTGCCGCGCATCGCCGGCCTCGGCTTCGACTGGGTCTACCTCAACCCGTTCCACGCCACCGGCGGGTCGGGCAGCCTCTACGCCGTCGCCGACCCGGAACGCCTCGACGACCGGTTCCGCGACCCCGACGGCGCCTCCGACGACGAGCAGATCCGGCGCTTCTGCGACGCGGCGCGCGACGCGGGCCTGTCGGTGATGACCGACCTCGTCATCAACCACACCGCCAACGACGGGCGCCTCGCCCGCGACCGGCCCGACCTGTTCGTCCACGAGGCCGACGGCCGCATCGCCAGCCCCGCGGCGGTCGATCCCGACGATCCGACGATCCGCACGGTCTGGGGCGACTTGGCCGAACTCGACTACCATTCCGAGGGCCCGCGACGCGAGCTGACGCGGATCTGGGACGCCTACGTCGCGCACCACCAGGGCCTCGGCGTCGCCGGCTTCCGGTGCGACGCCGCCTACAAGGTGCCGCCGGAGACGTGGCGTGCCCTGATCGGGCAGGCCAAGGCGCGCGATTCCGATTGCCTGTTCGCGGCCGAGACCCTGGGCTGCACCTTCGAGGAGGCGCGGGCGACGGCCGGCGCCGGGTTCGACTACCTGTTCAACTCCTTCGCGTGGTGGGACCTGAGGAAGCCCTGGGCCCTGGAGCAGTACGAGCGCCTGCGCACCATCGCGCCCTCGATCGCGTTCCCCGAGAACCACGACATGCCGCGGCTCGCGGCCGGGATCACGGACGGCCCGGAGGCCGTCGCCGCGCGGCTTCGCAGCCGCTACGCGCTCGCCGCGTTCTACTCGGCCGGCGTGCTGATGCCGATCGGCTACGAGTGGGGCTACCGCCGCGCCGTCCACGTCGTCGATACGACGCCCGCCGACCGCGAGCACGACACCGGCATCGACATCTCCGGCTACGTCGCCGCGATCAACGCGTTGCGGGCCGCGTTGCCGGCGGCCAACGTCGAGGGCGCGCAGGCCCGGATCTCGTCGCCGGACGCCGACTTCGTCGCGCTCGCCCGCTACGACACCGGCCACCCGGCCTCGGCGCGCCACGCGGTGATCCTGCTCTACAACCCGACCGAGCGCCCCGTGCCGGTCGATGCCGGGGCGCTGATCACCCGGACCGGCGGCATGCTCGGTCCCTTCGTCGACCGGACGCCCGAGGCCGAGCCGATCGCCTTCCATCCCGGCAGCGCCATCGACCTCGCGCCGGGCGAGCTGCGCGTCATCAGCGCCGATGCGGCCGCGGTCGCCAAGCAGCCGAGCCGCGGCACGCCGGACGGGACCGGCCGCATCGTCATCGAGGCCGTGAGCCCGGAACTCGACGGCGGGCGCTCGGCCGTCAAGCGCGTCGTCGGCGAGTCCGTGCGGGTCGAGGCCGACATCGTTTCCGACGGGCACGAGATCCTGAACGCCGCGATCCTCTCGCGCGTCGTCGGCGCGTCGGAGTGGCGCCGCGACCCGATGGTGCTCGTCGACAACGACCGCTGGGCCGGGCAATTCCCGCTGGAGCGGAACGCCCGCTACGAGTTCACCATCGAGGGCTGGCGCGACGGGTTCTCGTCCTGGATGCGCGATACCCTGAAGAAGCGCGATGCCGGCGTCGACGTGCGGCTCGAGACGATCGAGGGCGTGACCCTGGCGCAGACCGCCGCCGACCTCGCCGCCGGCCGGGACAAGGACAGGCTCGTGGCGCTCGTGGCGGCGCTGGGCGCCGAGGAGACCGGCTCGGCGGCGCAGCTCGACCGCATCCTGGTGCCCGACGCGGCCGGCCTCGTGCGCCGCAACGCCGAGCGGGTGAATCTCTCGCGCTATCCGGTGACGCTGAACGTCGTCGCCGACCGCTTGGCCGCCCGGTTCTCCGCTTGGTACGAGATCTTCCCGCGCTCGCAATCGCGGGATGTGAACCGCCACGGCACCTTCGACGACGTCATCGCGCGGCTTCCCGAGATCCGCGAACTCGGCTTCGACGTGCTGTACTTCACCCCGATCCACCCGGTCGGGCGCACCAACCGCAAGGGCAAGAACAACACTCTCAAGGCGCTGCCCGGCGACGTCGGCTCGGTCTACGCGGTCGGCACGGAGGAGGGCGGCCACGAGGCGGTGCACCCGGAGCTCGGCACGCTCGCCGACTTCGAGCGGCTGGTGGCGGAGAGCCACGCCCACGGCATGGAGGTGGCCCTCGACTTCGCGATCCAGTGCTCCCCCGATCACCCCTGGATCAAGAACCATCCCGAGTGGTTCGAGTGGCGGCCCGACGGCACGCTGAAGTTTGCCGAGAATCCGCCCAAGAAGTACGAGGACATCTCCAACGTCCACTTCTACGGCGGCGCGCTGCCCTCGCTGTGGATCGAGCTGCGCGACATCCTGCTGGGCTGGGCGCAGCGGGGCGTGCGCATCTTCCGGGTCGACAACCCGCACACCAAGCCGATCCCGTTCTGGGAATGGGTGATCGCCGAGGTGAACGGCCGCTTCCCCGACGTGCTGTTCCTCGCCGAGGCCTTCACCCGGCCGAAGATGATGAAGAAGCTCGCCAAGGCCGGCTACCAGCAGAGCTACACCTACTTCACGTGGCGCAACACCAAGGCGGAGCTGACCGAGTACGCCCTGGAGCTGGCCGGACCGATGGGCGAGTACTACCGCCCGAATTTCTTCGCCAACACGCCGGACATCAACCCCTACTACCTCCAGACCAGCGGGCGGGCGGGCTTCGTCGTCCGCGCGACGCTGGCCGCCACCCTGTCGTCGGTCTACGGCATCTACAACGGCTACGAGCTGTGCGAGGCCGCGCCCTATCCCGGCAAGGAAGAGTACCTGAACTCGGAAAAATACGAGCTGAAGGCCTGGGACGACGACCGCCCCGGCAACATCCGCGGGCACATCGTCAAGCTCAACGCGATCCGCCGGCAGAACCCGGCGCTGTGGGACTTCCGGAACATCGTCTTCACCGGCGCCTTCAACGATCAGATCATCGCCTACGCCAAGACGACGCCGGAGGCGGACAACTGCGTCTTCGTCATGGTCAACCTCGACCCGAAGAACCGCCAGGAATGCACCTACGAGGTGCCGCTCTGGCTGCTCGGCGAGCCCGACGACGGGGCGGTGGCGGTCGAGGACCTGCTCGACGGCTACACGTTCGAGCTGCGCGGCAAGTCGCACCGCATCGCGCTGGACCCGGCCGAGCGATCCTGCGTGATCTGGCGCCTGAGCCGGCCGCGGCGGGTTGCGGGATGAGGCGCCTCGTGTAACCAGACACAGCGCGGCGTCGGCCCTGCCGGTCGCGCTCTCGCCACCATCATGCGGTCGTGAGACACCGTGCACCGATCACGCAACGACCTCGTCGTGCGGGACCGGCTCGACAAGCCCCTGAATCCGACGTGCGAGGCAACGACGCGATGATCGATCGCAGCGATCCGCAATGGTACCGTGACGCCATCATCTACCAGATCCATGTCAAGTCGTTCTTCGACGCGAACAACGACGGGATCGGCGACTTCGACGGCCTGACCCAGCGGCTTGACTACGTGCGCGACCTCGGGGTCACGGCGATCTGGCTGATGCCGTTCTACCCGTCCCCGCTGCGGGACGACGGCTACGACATCGCCGACTACGAGGAGGTCAACCCGTCCTACGGCACGATGGCCGACTTCCGCCGCTTCGTGGAGGCCGCGCACGAGCGCGGCCTGCGGGTCATCACCGAGCTCGTCATCAACCACACCTCGGACCAGCACCCCTGGTTCCAGGCCGCCCGCCAAGCGCCGGCCGGCTCAGCCGAGCGCGACTTCTACGTCTGGTCGGACACCGATGCGCCGTACAAGGACACGCGCATCATCTTCCTCGACACCGAGTCCTCGAACTGGACCTGGGACCCGGTCGCCAAGCAGTACTTCTGGCACCGCTTCTACAGCCACCAGCCCGATCTCAACTTCGACAACCCGGCCGTGCTGGAGACCATCATCAAGGTGATGCGCTACTGGCTCGACATGGGCGTCGACGGCCTGCGGCTCGACGCGATCCCCTACCTGATCGAGCGCGACGGCACCAACTGCGAGAACCTGCCCGAGACCCATACGGTCATCAAGGCGATCCGCGCGGCGCTCGACGCGAGCTATCCCGACCGGATGCTGCTCGCCGAAGCCAACCAGTGGCCGGAGGAGACCGCGCAGTATTTCGGCGACGGCGACGAATGCCACATGGCGTTCCACTTCCCGCTGATGCCGCGGATGTACATGGCGATCGCCCGCGAGGACCGGCACCCGATCACCGACATCATGCGCCAGACCCCGGAGATCCCGGAAGGCTGCCAGTGGGCAATTTTTTTGCGGAATCACGATGAGCTGACGCTCGAGATGGTGACCGCCGAGGAACGGGATTATCTCTGGTCGTTCTACGCCGCAGAGCGCCGCGCCCGGATCAACCTCGGCATCCGCCGGCGGCTGGCGCCGCTCCTGGAGAACGACCGGCGCAAGATCGAGCTGATGAAGTCCCTCGTGCTGTCGATGCCCGGCACGCCGGTTCTGTACTACGGCGACGAGATCGGCATGGGCGACAACATCTATCTCGGCGACCGCGACGGCGTGCGCACGCCGATGCAGTGGTCGCCCGACCGCAACGGCGGCTTCTCCCGCTCCGATCCGGCCCGCCTGTTCCTCCCCGCGGTGCAGGACCCGATCTACGGCTTCGACGCGCTGAACGTCGAGGCGCAGACACGGTCGCAGACGAGCCTCCTGAACTGGACGCGGCGGATGATCGCGATCCGCAACAACAGCACCGCGCTCGGCCGCGGCGGAATGCAGTTCCTCTATCCGAGCAACCGCAAGGTGCTGGCCTGGATCCGCGAGTTCGAGGGCGAGCGGGTGCTGTGCGTGGCCAACCTCTCGCGGGCGCCGCAGGCCGTCCAGCTCGACCTGTCGGAGCTGCGCAGCGCGGTGCCGATCGAGCTCACCGGCGGCAGCGAGTTCCCGGCGATCGGCGATCTGCCCTACCTGCTGACGCTGCCGGCCTACGGCTTCTACTGGTTCAGCGTGAGCAGCGCGAACACCGGCACGGTCGGGCCGAAGAAGGAGGCGCCGGAGCTGTTCACGCTGGTCCTGACCGGCGGCATCGAGACGCTGATGGCCGGGCGCGAGCGTCTTGCCTTCGAACGCACGGTGATCCCGCCCTTCATCGCCAGCCGACGCTGGTTCGGCGCCAAGGGCTCGCGGATCAGGAGCGTGCAGGTGGTCGACTGCGCCACCGTGGAGGCCGGCGGCGAGGCGCGGTTCCTGCTGCCGCGCATCGGCGTCCAGCTCTCCAACGGCGAGCGGCAGGAGTACTTCGTGCCGGTCGGCGTCGACGAGGGCCGCGAGGACGACGTGCTGATGGACCACGCGGTCGCCCGCGTGCGCCGCGGGCCCCGCACCGGCCTCCTCTACGGCGCGGCGGCCTCGCCCGACTTCGCGGTCTGCCTGATCGAGGGCATGCGCAGCGGTCTCGAAGTTCCGACCGAGGGCGGCCGCCTCGTCTTCTCGACCACCTCGGCCTTCGACCCCGACGTCACCGTCGATCCCGCGGACGTGCGCCGGCTCTCGGCCGAGCAGAGCAACACCTCGATCGCCGTCGGCTCGAAGATGATGCTCAAGCTGCTGCGCCGGCTCCAGCCGGGCATCCACCCGGAGATCGAGGTGGGGCGCTTCCTCACCGAGACCGCGCAGTTCGCCAACACCCCGGCGCTCCTCGGCGTGATGGAGCACGTCGCTGACGACGGCACCCGCACGGCGCTCGCCGTGCTCCAGCGCTTCGTGAAGAACCAGGGCGACGCCTGGACCCTGATGCTGGAGGGCCTGCGCCGCGACTTCGAGACGGTGGTGCTGGCCCCCGAGAGCGAGGCCCCGCGGCCGGAGGACGCGTTCCACGATCACCTGCGCTGGGCCGACCTCCTCGGCCGCCGCACCGCGGAGATGCACAAGGCCTTCGCCATCGAGACGCGCGACGACGCCTTCGCGGCGGAGCCGTTCACGGCCGACGACCTCGCGGTGCTGGGTGCCGATGCGCGGCATCAGGCCGAGCGCGCATTCCGCGGCCTGAAGGGCATGGCCGGTCGCGGCCTCGATGCCGGCCGGCCGGCAAGCCAGGCGCTCGCCGGCCGTCGCAGGGAGGTCGACGCGCTGATCGGCCTCCTCACCCGGGACCCGCCGCGGGGCGCGTTCAAGACCCGGGTGCACGGCGACTACCATCTCGGGCAGGTTCTGGCCTCGGAGGGCGATCTGGTGATCGTCGATTTCGAGGGCGAGCCCTCGCGGCCGGCCGACGAGCGCCGCGCGAAGTCCACCCCCTTGCGCGACGTCGCCGGGATGCTGCGCTCGTTCGCCTACGGAGCAGAGACCGTCACCCGCGAGATCGCCGCACGCTTCTCCGACTCGGAGGAGCGTGCGCGGGAGGCCTCAACGGCGTGGCGCGGCATGATCGATGCCGCGTTCCTCGACGGCTACGCGGCCGCCGCAACCGAGAGCCGGGCCGCGGTGACCGACCCTGAGACGCACGGCCGCCTGCTGCGGCTATGCCTGCTGATCAAGGCGCTCTACGAGGTCGATTACGAAGCCAACAACCGTCCGGATTGGATCGAAATCCCGGCCCGTGGGGTTCTCAACATTCTGGAAGACGCCAAGGCGTCGTGAAAGACTCCGAGAGAGGCACCCGTATGACGGCCATCGACCAGACCTTCGCGACCCGCACCGACGGGTCGGACTCGTTCCAGGTCGCCGAGGTCGCGCAATCCGGTTCCGTGTCCAGCGCCGGCCCGGGAAGCCTGCACCCGGATGCCATCGCCGCCGTGATGGCCGCCAGCCACGGCGACGCGTTCAGCGTCCTCGGACCGCATCAGGTCGGGCCGGGCGCCTGGGAGGTTCGGGCCGTACTGCCGGAGGCGAAATCCGCCGCGCTCGTCGTCGGTGGAGCCTCGGTTCCGTTCGAGCGCCGCCATCCGGACGGGTTCTGGGTCGCCAAGGTCGAGAGCGAGGGCCGACCGCTCTACGAGATCGAGATCGAGACCTGGGACGGGTTGAAGCGCCGCCGCCACGATCCCTACAGCTTCGGCTCCTCTCTGGAGCAGCACGACGTTGACACGCTGCACGAGGTCGGAACGAACCTCGTCTACAAGATCCTCGGCGCGCAGCTCGGATGCCTCGACGGCATCGATGGCTTCCGCTTCGCCGTCTGGGCGCCGAACGCGCGGCGCGTCAGCGTGGTCGGCGACTTCAACGAGTGGGACGGACGGCGTCACCCCATGCGCCTGTGGCAGAACGGCGGCCTGTGGGAGCTGTTCGTACCGGGCCTCAAGGCCCGCCAGAACTACAAGTTCGAGATTCGCGGCCCGGACGGCGCAGTGCTGCCGCTGAAGGCCGACCCGGTCGCCTTCGCAGCTCAGCACCCGCCTCAGACGGCCTCCGTGCTCCAGGGCACGAGCGAGCCCGTGTGGCACGACAAACGGTGGATGGACACCCGCGGCGCGAAGGACCCGCGCCACGCGGCGATCTCGATCTACGAGGTCCACCTCGGATCGTGGGCGCGGGTTCCCGACGAGGGCAACCGCTACCTGACCTACAAGGAACTGGCTGACCGGCTCATTCCCTACGTCAAGGAGATGGGCTTCACCCATATCGAGATGCTGCCGATCACGGAGTTCCCGTTCGACGGCTCCTGGGGCTACCAGCCGGTCTCGCTGTTCGCGCCCACGAGCCGCCACGGCACGCCGGACGACTTCGCCGCCTTCGTCAACGCCGCCCACGAGGCTGGCATCGGCGTGATGCTCGACTGGGTGCCGGGGCACTTCCCCCTCGACGCGCACGGCCTCGGCCAGTTCGACGGCACGCACCTCTACGAGCACGCCGACCCGCGCCAGGGCTTCCACCAGGACTGGGGCACCTACATCTACAATTTCGGCCGCGCCGAGGTCTCGACGTTCCTGGCCGCCAACGCCCGCTTCTGGCTGGAGCACTACCACCTCGACGGCCTGCGCGTGGATGCGGTGGCCTCGATGCTGTACCTCGACTACTCGCGCCGCCAGGGCGAGTGGATCCCCAACCAGTACGGCGGCAACGAGAACCTCGACGCGATCAACTTCCTGCGCAAGACCAACGAGGCGACCTACAGCCACGCGCCGGGCACCATCACGGTCGCCGAGGAATCGACCTCGTGGCCGGGCGTCTCGCACCCGACCTACACCGGCGGCCTCGGCTTCGGCTTCAAGTGGAACATGGGGTGGATGCACGACACCCTGAACTTCGTCTCCAAGGAGACGATCCACCGGCGCTACCATCACCACGACCTGACCTTCGGCCTGCTCTACGCGTTCTCCGAGAACTTCATTCTGCCGCTGTCCCACGACGAGGTCGTGCACGGGAAGGGCTCGCTGCTGGGCAAGATGCCCGGCGACCGCTGGCAGAAGTTCGCCAACCTGCGCGCCTATTTCGGCTTCATGTGGGGCCACCCCGGCAAGAAGCTGCTGTTCATGGGCGGCGAGTTCGGCCAGGCGCGCGAGTGGAACCACAACCAGTCGTTGGACTGGCACCTCCTCGACGACCCGATGCACGCCGGCCTCAAGGACGCAGTCCGCGACCTCAATCGGCTCTACGTGGGAACGCCGGCGCTCCACGCCCGCGACACGGAGGCTGCCGGTTTCCAGTGGCTCGTGGCCGACGATCAGGACAACAGCGTGATCAGTTGGGCGCGCAAGGGCCGCGAGCCCGGCGAGGTCGCCATCGTGGTCTCGAACTTCACGCCGGTGCCGCGCGAGAACTACAGGGTCGGCGTGCCGGCAAGCGGCTACTACCGCGAGGCGTTCAACTCGGATGCCGGGATCTACGGCGGCTCGAACGTCGGCAACATGGGCGGACGCCACGCCGACGCGACGGAGAGCCATGGCCAGGGCCAGTCGCTGAGCCTGACGCTGCCGCCCCTCTCGACCATGATCTTCCTGCGTGAGGGCTGAGCCGCGGCGCTCCCGGTAGCACGGCCAAGCATCGTGCGATCCTCGATGTGCGATCCGAACCTTCGGAAACCGCCTTGCCCGATTCTGTGACGTTCTCCTCGATCGCGCTGCCCGGCATCCGGCTGAACGTGGCCGAGGCCGGGCCGCAGGACGGGTTGCCGACCCTCGTCCTGCACGGCTTCCCGGAATTCTGGTACGGCTGGCGGCGCCAGATCGGGCCGCTGGCGTCGGCGGGCTTCCGCCTCGTCCTTCCGGATCAGCGCGGCTACAACCTCAGCGACAAGCCGCACGGCCTCCCGGCCTACCACCTCGATCGGCTTTCCGCCGACGTGATCGAACTGGCCGACCATTACGGCTTCGCGCGCTTCCGGCTGGTGGCGCACGATTGGGGCGGCCTCGTCGCTTGGTGGACCGCCTCGCACCATCCGGATCGCGTCGCGCGGCTGGCGATCCTCAACGCGCCCCACCCCAGCATCTTCGGGACCTACCTGCGGCACCATCCGACGCAGATGCTGCGCAGCGCCTACGTCGGCCTCTTCCAGATCCCGCGTCTTCCGGAAGCCCGCCTCACGGCGAACGCGTGCCGCGTGCTGCGGCAGGCGCTCCTCAAGTCCAGCCGGCCCGGCAGCTTCACCCCGGCCGATCTCGACCGCTACGTCGAGGCGTGGACGCAGCCCGGCGCGATGACGGGGATGCTGAACTGGTACCGCGCGCTGCGCCTGCCGCGGCCCAGGCCGGTGCTGCGGGTGACGCCGCCGACCCTCGTGCTGTGGGGCCGGCGCGACCACGCCCTCGAACCGGGCCTCGCTGAGGCCAGCCTCGCCCTGTGCACGTCCGGCAGGATCCAGTGGCTGCCCGAGGCGACCCACTGGGTCCAGCACGACGCGGCCGACGCGGTGAACGCGGCACTGATCGACTTCCTGCGGGCCTGATCGGCGCCGAAGCAGCGCCGCAGGGGTCGGGGCTCAAGGCCGCCGGCGCTGCCGCGGTCCGGCCATCGACATCATGGCTCCGGACGCGAAGTCTGTCTCGGCGCGGCGAGGGGAGCGTGGAAATCCTCTCCGTGTGGCTGCATTGATTTGATAGGACAGACTATTTCCAGCAAGACTATTGATTTCCGACGTCAGAACTTGGACGCCAAGCTCTGTACCGCGTCGTTCATCCCTGGACGCATCGCACGGCCCGCCGTCGTCACATTTAAACCATGGGCCGATCCTAGCGCTCGTGCCTGCCCGACCGATCGCGGGCCACGTCACGTATCAGCAGACTCCGGGGCGCACGCGGCACCGGCATCCCGATGGACCTGCCCCATGACCCGCGTCACCGCGTTTCCCGCCACGCACGTGCGTAACCCGATGACTGGCGCACTCAACGGTCGCCCGCACGCGGTCCCGTCTCATGCGCACCCCGACGAGACCCGCCCCGACATCCGCGGCATCGCGGTGCGCAGCCTTCAGCTCGGCATGTCGGCGCTGGAGGAGGTGATCGCGTCGCTGACGTCCGATCTCGGCGATGCCTTCGAGCGGGCGATCGAGACGATCTTAGGCGTCAAGGGCCGCGTCATCGTCTGCGGAATCGGCAAGAGCGGCCATGTCGGTCGCAAGCTCGCCGCGACGCTCGCGTCCACCGGCACGCACGCGTTCTTCGTGCATCCGACCGAGGCCAGTCACGGCGACCTCGGCATGATCGCCGACGACGACGCGATCGTCGCCCTGTCCTGGTCGGGCGAGACGGCGGAACTCGGCGACCTCGTCAGCTTCTCCCGGCGCTTCTCGATTCCGCTGATCGCGATCACCTGCAACGCCGACAGCACCCTCGGGCGCGCGGCCGACGTGCTTCTCGCGCTGCCGAAGGTGCGCGAATCCTGCCCGCACGACCTCGCGCCGACCACGTCGAGCCTGCTCCAGCTCGCCATGGGCGACGCGCTGGCGATCGCGCTCCTCGAGCAACGCGGCTTCACCTCGGCCCGGTTCAAGGCCCTGCACCCCGGCGGCACGCTGGCGGCGCGCCTCAAGACCGTTCGCCAGCTCATGCAAACCGGCGACGAGATGCCGCTCGTGACCGACGACATGCGAATGTCGGACGTCATCATCGAGATCACCGGGCGGCGCTACGGTTGCGTCGGCGTCGTCGATGCCGAGCGACGGCTCATCGGCATCGTCACCGACGGCGACCTGCGCCGCCACATGGGTCCGGCGATCCTTGACACCGTGGTCCGGGACGTAATGACCGCGGCTCCCATCGTCGTGGAGGCGGACATCCTGGCGAGTTCGGCCCTCGAGGTGATGAACCGCAAGCGCATCACGGCGATCTTCGTCGCCGAGGACGGACGGCCGACGGGCATCCTCCACATCCATGACCTGCTCCGCGCCGGCGTGGTCTGATACCGGATCTCGACGAGCCCGACGCCTTGAGATCCGCCCCCCGCGACTGCGGGGCGGCGGTGGTCCGCCGGACCTCATGGGTCACGACCCATGAGACTCGGTATGAGCCGGGTTCTCCCCCGTCGAGCGACGACGGGCCGCAGCGCGGCCGTCAGCCCGAACGCGGCGGCGCGGCGGACCTGCCGGCTCCACGCGCGAGCCGCATCGGTCGGGTCGTATCTGCGCCGGCCCGCATGTGCCCCGCGATCGATCCGGCACGCCCGCACGGTCCGATGCGGCATCGCGGCCGCAGCCGAGTCAGAACCGGACCGATGAAGCCCGGTTGTCGGGACGCCGTCGAGGCGCGGCCGCCGCCGCACGGAGTTGACCCGATGACCGTCTCATTCTGGCTCTGGCTGACGCTCGCCGGCATGTCGCTCGGTGCAGCCGCGATCCTGTTCGTCGCCAAGGCGCGCACCGCCGACGAGGAGGTGGACGGCGTCCTGCACGGCATCGTGCCGATCATCGCCGCCTGCTCCTACTTCGCCATGGCCTGCGGTCAGGGCCTCATCGCGCTGCCGACCAGCGCCGAGCCGGCCGCGCAGTGGGACTTCTACTACGCGCGCTACCTCGACTGGACCTTCACCACGCCCATCCTGCTGTTCGCCCTGTCGACGGCGGCCATGCACGCCGGCATGCGCCGGCACGGGGCCGTGTTCGGCCTCATCGCCGCCGACGTGATCATGGTCCTGACCGCCCTGTTCTTCGGGGCGTCCGCGGTGCCGTGGATCAAGTGGACGTGGTTCGCGATCTCCTGCGGCGCCTTCCTGGGCGTGTACTACGTGATCTGGGGGCCCCTGCGCGAGGAGAACGCGAAGGAGGGTGAGGACGTGCGCACCACCTACATCCGCGACGCCGCCATCCTGTCGGTGATCTGGCTCCTCTACCCGCTCGTGCTGCTCGTGGGTACGGACGGGCTCAAGATCATCGACCCGGTGCTGACGACGGCCGGCATCGCGGTGCTCGATTTCGCCGCCAAGATCGTCTACGGCCTGATGGCGACGTTCGGGCGCGCCCGGATCGTCGAGCGCGACCTGCGCGAGGGCGGCAAGACCTCCGGTGCGGCACCCGGCGCCAAGCCCTTCCGCGTCGCCGCCGAGTAGGCGGCCCACGGTGTCCGTGCGGCCGGGCCGTGGAAGAGCCCGGACACCCGCTCAAAGTCCTCGTGCACGGCGTCCAGGGGGCGGGCCGTCACGCCATCGCCCGTCGTTCAACGATGCCGCCCATCGCCGGGGCGCGGCGGCGGCCCCATTGCGCCATCTCCTGCCCGCGGCCGGGCGCCGAGGATGATCGCCGCGACGATGAAGACGGCGAGCGCGGACCACATCCCACCCGCCGTGATCTTCTCGATCACCAAGGTTCCGAAATCCGGGACGGATGTCGCGACGGTCGCGATCGTCAGCAGCGTGACGGCAAGGATGAGGATTCGGAGGGAGCGAGGCATGCCGGCACGATAGCATGCCTCGCACGCAGGCCGTCCAGCATTTCCGCCGGCCGGGGACCGGTCCCTGACCAGCCTCTTGCAAAGTCGATCAAAATTGATGGTACCACCGCCCCGGCTCGAACGGGGGACCCCCAGATCCACAATCTGGTGCTCTAACCAACTGAGCTACGGCGGCACTGCGGCGCGGTGTATCGTGGCGGCGCGGCCTTTTCAACCCGCGTGCCGCCCGTGGACGCGGACCGGATCGCCCCGGTAGAGGATGGCCCGTGACCCGAAGCCCATCCTCCACACCGCGATGAAGCCGCCTGCCGGGGCCCCGCGCCGCCGCTGGGGGCGCGCCGTGCTGGTCCAGGCCCCGGAGCAGCTTCGTGCCTTCGTCCGCCGGAGCGAGGTGGGGCTCGTCGCCCTTGCGGGGCTCACCGGCTGCATCGGCGGCATCACGGTGGCCGGCATGAACCTCGCGGCGCAAGGGCTGCGGGAGGCGCTCTACCGGCTGCCGCGCGGCACGCGGCTGAGCGCAGCCGACGACGTCCTGCCGCTCATGCTGTTCCTCGGTCCCTGCATCGGCGGAATCGGGCTCGGCCTGCTGATCCTCGCAGCCAACCGCATCCGCGGACGGCGCCAGCGTCCGGTGGTCGATCCGATCGAGGCCAACGCGCTCCACGGCGGCCGGATGTCGCTGCGCGACAGCGTCTACGTCGCACTCCAGAACGTGGTGTCGAACGGCAGCGGCGCCTCGGTCGGCCTGGAGGCCGGCTACACGCAGATCTGCGGCGGGCTCGCCTCGCGGCTGGGCCTCGCCTTCGAGATGCGGCGCGGCGACCTGCGGACGCTGGTCGGCTGCGGTTCGGCCGCCGCGATCGCCGCCGCCTTCGGGGCGCCGCTCACGGGGGCGTTCTACGCCTTCGAGCTGATCATCGGCACCTACTCGATCGCGACGCTGACGCCGGTGGTGGTCGCGGCGCTCTGCGGCAGCCTCGTCGCGCGGGCGCTCGTCACGGCGCAGCCCCTCGTCGCCCTCGACGACGTCCAGGCGGTGACGACCTCGGCGGTCACCGGCGCCGATACCCTGCCGAGCCTCGTCCTCGGCCTCGTCTGCGCCGGGCTCGGCATCCTGATCATGCGCGCCGTCACCCTGATCGAGCAGGGCGTGCAGGCAACCCGCCTGCCGCGGGCGGCCGGTCCGGCGCTCGGCGGTCTCGGCGTCGGCCTGCTGGCGCTGCTGGTCGGCCCGCAGGTGCTGTCCGGCGGCCACGGCGCGCTGCACGTGCACTTCGCGGAAGGGGCGCAGGCCTACGGCACCGGGACGCTGGCCGGGCTGTTCCTCGCCAAGGCGACGGCCTCGGCCATCTCGATCGGATCGGGGTTCCGCGGTGGGCTGTTCTTCGCCTCGCTGCTCCTCGGCGCGCTCGCCGGAGAGCTGTTCGCGGCGCTTGCGCCGGAGGTGGTGCCGGGGCTTGCCGCCTTCGGGCTGACCCCGCTCGCCTACGCAGTGATCGGGATGAGCGCGCTGGCGGTCGCCGTCATCGGCGGCCCGCTCACCATGACCTTCCTGGCGCTGGAGGTCACCGGCAGCCTCCCCGTCACCGGCCTCGTCCTGGTGGCCGTGATCGCCTCGTCGCTCACCGTGCGCAAGACCTTCGGCTACTCGTTCGCCACGTGGCGCTTCCACCTGCGCGGCGAGAGCATCCGCAGCGCGCACGATGTCGGCTGGATCCGCAGCCTCACCGTCGATCGGCTGATGCGCAGGGATGTGCGCGCGGTCAGCCTCGACACGCCGGTGACGACCTTCCTGCGCGATCACCCGCTCGGCTCGCCCTCGCGGGTGATCGTGGTGGACGCGGCGGAGCGCTACGCCGGCATCGTCATGGTCCCCGAGGTCCACGCCGCAGCCCGCGACGCGCATGGTGCGGAGGCGACGCTCGCCGACGTGCTGCGCCATCCCGACGACTTCCTGACCCCGGACCTGAACGCCAAGGAGGCGTCCGCCGCCTTCGACCGGACGGAGAGCGAGGCGCTGGCCGTCGTCGACACCGTCGAGGACCGCCGGGTGATCGGCCTGCTCACCGAGAGCCACACGCTCAAGCGCTACAGCGACGCGCTCGACCGCCAGCGCCGGGCGATCGCGGGCGAATCGGATTGATTGTCAGCCCGGAGCGTTGACCGGGCCCGCGCGGCGGGACAGATCGCCGGACGAGGACGCAAGAGGATCCGATGAGCGAATCGAAGCGCAGCTACCGCGTCGCGGTGATCCCCGGCGACGGCATCGGTAAGGAGGTGGTGCCCGAGGGCGTCCGCGTCCTGGAGAAGGCCGCCAAGCGCCACGGCTTCGCGCTGACGCTCGACTGGTTCGACTTCGCGAGCTGCGACTACTACGCAGCGCACGGGCGGATGATGCCGGAGGACTGGAAGAGCCGGATCGCGGGCCACGACGCGATTTTCTTCGGCGCCGTCGGCATGCCGGAGCAGGTGCCCGACCACATCTCGCTCTGGGGCTCGCTGATCCAGTTCCGCCGCGAGTTCGACCAGTACGTGAACCTGCGCCCCGTGCGGCTGATGCCGGGGGTCGCGTGCCCGCTCGCCGGCCGCGAGCCCGGGGACATCGACTTCTGGGTGATCCGCGAGAACACCGAAGGGGAGTACTCGAACGCGGGCGGGCGGATGTTTGCCGGCACCGAGCGCGAGTTCGCGATCCAGGAGACGATCTTCACCCGCCACGGCGTCGACCGGGTGCTGAACTTTGCCTTCACCCTCGCGCAGAGCCGGCCGAAGCGGCACCTGACCTCGGCGACGAAGTCGAACGGCATCTCGATCACGATGCCGTACTGGGACGAGCGCGTGAAGGCGGTGGCCGAGGCCTACGCGGACGTCGCCTGGGACCAGTACCACATCGACATCCTGACGGCGCACTTCGTGCTCAACCCGGACCGGTTCGACGTGGTCGTCGCCTCGAACCTGTTCGGCGACATCCTGTCCGACCTCGGCCCGGCCTGCACCGGCACCATCGGCATCGCGCCGTCCGGCAACATCAACCCCGAGCGCAAGCACCCGTCGGTGTTCGAGCCGGTGCACGGCTCGGCCCCCGACATCGCCGGGCAGGGCATCGCCAACCCGATCGGGCAGATCTGGTCGGGGGCGATGATGCTGGAGCATCTCGGCGAGCGGGAAGCCGCGGCCGAGATCGTCTCCGGTATCGAGCGGGTGCTGTCCGAGAAGACCCTTCGCACGCGCGACCTCGGCGGCAACGCCGACACGCAGGCGTGCGGCAAGGCCGTCGAGGAGGCGTTGGGCTGATCAGGAGAAGACCGGCCCCTCAGCGGGGTCGGCGTCCGACGCTGACGACGTTCGAGGGCCGAGCCTTGCGTTCAGGCAGGGTGTCCTGGACCTTTTGGACGATGCTTGCGGCGTCCAGGCCGGC
>NZ_CAXTBY010000039.1:0-5747 GCF_964242245.1 uncultured Methylobacterium sp.
GGGGTGAGGGGCGTGACCTCTCCGGTGCGTTCTCCGCCCTCACCCTGTCCCTCTCCAGCTAAGGGTGTGGGGACCCCCGCTCTTCCCGGATCGCGTGGAGCGATGCGTGCATCCGCAAGCCCGCAGAGAGGGAGGGAAGGCGTGCGCCGGCCCTGTTCCGAGTGGAGGACGAAGACCGCTTCGTCGTCTCGTTCTGCCGCTGCAGTTCGGCGTTCCGACCTTCTACCTGATTCCCTGCCTGACGATGTGCCTCGTGATGACCATCGTCTTCATCGAGGCCACCGGCATGTTCCTGGCGCTCGGGGCGATGACCGGCCGCGCAGTGGGTCCCGAGGACATCAAGCGTGGGCTGCGCGCCGACTCGATCGGAACGCTGATCGGCGGCCTCTTCAACACCTTCCCCTACGTCTCCTACTCGCAGAACATTGGGCTCGTCGGCGTCACGGGGGTCTACAGCCGCTGGGTCTGCGCCGCGGGCGGGATCATCATGCTGGCGCTCGGCCTCGTGCCCAAGCTCGCCTTCGTCGTGGCGTCCGTTCCGCAATGCGTGCTGGGCGGCGCGGGCTTCATCATGTTCGGCATGGTCGCCGCCACCGGCATCAAGATCCTGAAGAGCGTCGACTATGCGAAGGCGCCGCACAACACGCTCGTGGTCGCGATCGGCTTCGGGCTGATCCCGATCGTCTCGCCGAACTTCTTCCGGATCATGCCGGCCGAGCTGAAGCCGATCTTCGGCGACGGCATCATCCTGACATCGATCGCGGCCGTCCTCCTGAACGCGTACTTCAATCGCACCACTCAGGAGGAGGCGAGCGAGGACGCCGTCCTCGCCGCCCAGGGTGCAAGCCACATCTGAACGGCAGAGCGCCACGCGGGGCGGCCCGGAGCAAGACATCCGGCCGGCCTTCGATGTCAGCGGCGCGCCGATGTCGATGCTGCTGCCCGCGACTCCGGGAGAGCCGGCATCGGGGGTCCTCGACGGAGGAAGCCCGATTACGAAAGGCCGCCCATGGCCCGCACGAGCGACCACTCGGCCCCCGTCACCGGCTGCACGGACAGACGGGAATTGTTGACCAGAACCATGTCCTTCAAGGCGGCTTCCGCCTTGATCGCATCGAGGGTCACGGGGGTCCGCAGCGCCTCGACGGCGGCGAGGTCGACCATGCCGAAGCGGCCGCTCGCGTCGGTGTGGTCGGGGTAATAGGGCTTGATGACCCGCACGATCCCGACGACCGCCTTGCCCTCGTTCGAGTGGTAGAAGAACCCGAGGTCGCCGACCCGCATCGCCATGAGATGCTTCTTGGCGAGATGGTTGCGCACCCCGTTCCAGTGGGTGCCGGTCGGCCCTGCCGCAACCTGCTGATCCCAGGACCACGTCGCGGGTTCGGACTTGTAGAGCCAGTGCGTCATCGCTTCCTCGCAGCACGCGCGACGTGGCGCGTCGGGGCAGGCCGCGGAGGCCACGCCTCACGATATGTCCACCTCAGTCTCCCCCAACCGCCGCCGCCCAGAACCTCAGGCTGTCCGGGTTGATCGGCGCGCCGGCCGCCGCGTTGCGCGCGGTGACGAACGCGTGGAAGTCCTGGGCCGATACATCCCCGAGGAGATCGCGGGTGGCGGTGAGAATGCGCGTGATGCGCAGATGGTTGTGGTCGTGCCTGCTGAGCCACAGGTCGGTGTCCCCGTAGAACCGGCGCATCCGCGCGAGCGCCGCCCGCAGGCCATCCCGGGCGTTCGGATCGGAACGGATCGCCTCCGCCTCGGCCGACGTGAGAACCGGGGCTCCCGGCACGGCGCGGCTCGCTTGGCGCAGCGGGAAGCACCACTGGATGAAGTCGTGCACCGCCTCGATGCGGGCATTGTCGAAGGCCAGCACGGCGTCCAGCGACCGCCCGGCTCCGTCGCCTGAGCCGGCAAGGAAGGCGTGGATCGGGCCGGCGGGCGGCGGCTTGGATTGCCTCATTCCACCTCGCCCTTCAACGGCCGCGCGAGCAACTGCGCGACCACGTCCTCGACCCGGGACCGCCCGGCGACGATCGCGGCGACCGACTCCGCGATCGGCATCTCGATGCCCTGCCCGCGGGCGAGCGCCACGAGGGCGGCCGCGGTGAAGGCGCCCTCGGCGAGCTTGCCGCCGGACGCCTCCTCCGGGGAGGCGCCCGCCCCGAGGCGCTGCCCGAAGGCGAAGTTGCGCGATTGCGGCGAGGAGGCCGTGAGCACGAGGTCGCCGAGGCCCGACAGGCCCATCAGCGTCTCGGGCCGTCCGCCCAAGGCCCGGGCGAAGCGCATCAGTTCGGCGAAGGCGCGGGCGATCAGCGCCGCCCGCGCGCTCTCCCCGAGCCCCAGGCCCGCGACGATGCCGGACGCGATGGCGAGCACGTTCTTGCCGGCCCCGCCGATCTCGACGCCCCGCACGTCGTCAGTGTGGTAGAGGCGCAGGCTCGGCCCCGACAGGGCTCGTGCGAGCCGCGCGGCGAGGTCGCCGTCCCCGGCAGCCAGCGTCACCGCCGTCGGCAGGTTGCGGGCGACATCGGCCGCGAAGCTCGGGCCCGACAGCACCGCCACGGGCGTTCCAGCGGGCAGCACGTCGCTCGCGACCGCGCTCATGAACGACCCGGTGATCCGCTCGATACCCTTGGCGCACAGGACCACCGGAGCGCCCGCCGCGAACGCGGGCGCGAGCCGGGCCAGCACGTCGCGGGTGGTCTGGGCCGGGGTGACGAGCAGCACGGTACGAGCGGTCCCGAGGTCGCCGGCCTGAGCGGTCGCGCGGATGTGCGGGTGCAGGGGGATACCGGGCAGGTAGCGGACGTTCTCGCGGGTTCGCTCCAGCGTGCCCGCCATCGCGGCGTCGCGCAGCCAGAGCGTCACGTCGCGGCCGGCCGCAGCGGTGGCGTTGGCAAGCGCCGTGCCCCAGGCGCCGCCCCCGACCACGGCGACGGGCTCGGCCTCCGCCCCGTTCATGCCGCCGCTCCCGGGATATCCGCGGCGTCGAGCCGGTACAGCACGTGGCGGCGGAGCGGATCGCCGTCGCTGAGCGCGGGATGGTCGAACGTCCCGGCCGCGTCGCAGCGCATCCCGAGCCGCTCCATCACCCGCCGCGACGGCGCGTTGCCGAGCGCGGTGAAGGCAACCACCGACGCGACCCCGCAGCGGCCAAACAGGTCGGCCAGCGCCAGCCGCGCCCCGCGGGTGGCGATGCCGCGTCCCCAGGCAGCGGGCGCGAGGCGCCAGCCGACCTCGACGAGGCTGCCGGGCCGCTCGGCCCCGGGAAACGGCATCGCCCGCATCAGGCGCATGGCGCCGACGAAGCCGAGGAACGGGCCGCCCGGCTCCTCCACCACCCAGGGCCCGAAGCCGTCCGCCTCGAACCGGCGGTCCAGCGCCCGGGCCTCGGTCAGGCTCTCGGCGGCCGATTTCCGCTTCGGAAAGTAGCGCATCACCCCCGCGTCGGCGTTGAGGCGCGCGAAGGGGGCGTCGTCCGAGCGGCGCCAGCGGCGCAGGCGCAAGGTTTCCGTTTCCAGCGCCTCTGGAACGGCGATCCCCCACGCCTTGCCGCGCCACCGCAGCGAGCGCCGGTTGAGCAGTCCGAGATCGGCCCGGCCGCCGAGCACCGCGTAGCCTAGGTCGATCGCCGCGGCCAGCCGCTCGGGCGGCATGTTGGCCCAGGCCGGGGCCGCGACGCTCTCGCGCCACGGCCCGTTGCAGGCGTTGTCGAGGAGGATGCGGGCGAAGCAATGGTCGTGGCGTACCGGCCAGTCGGGGCGGTTCGCCGCCGCCCGCGGCAGCAGCGCATCGACGAGGGTGCGCCAGCTTTCCTGCTGCTCGGCGGCCGAGGGCGCCGGGCCGAGCGCGGGTTCGAAGAGGTCCCGTCGCAGGTCCCGAAGGTTGCCGCGCGGCAGGGGAAGGCGTAGCGCGCGTCTCACCCGGCGATAGCCTCGGGCCGAGCGCTGTCCGCGAAGGGCCAGCGGGCGCGCGCTGGCGCGGTGAGGTCGTCGGTGAGGCCGAGACGCAGGCGCTCGATGCCGGCCCAGGCGATCATCGCGCCGTTGTCGCCGCACAGGGCCAGCGGCGGCGCGACGAAGGCGAGGCCCGCCTCGCCGGCGAGCGCGGCGAGCGCCCGACGGATCGCGCCGTTGGCCGAGACGCCGCCCGCCGCGACCAGCGCGGTCGGATGGCCGGCAACGTCGAAGAACGCGCGGAGCGCCACGCGGACGCGGTCGACCACCACGTCCACCACCGCGGCCTGGAAACCGGCGCAGAGATCGGCGACGTCCCGATCGGCGAGCGGCGCGATGCGCTCGGCCTCGACCCGGAGCGCGGTCTTGAGGCCGGATAGCGAAAAATTCGCGTCGCGGCGCCCGAGCATCGGACGCGGCAGAGCGAAGCGCTCCGGGTCGCCGGCCTCGGCCATCCGCTCGACCTCGGGGCCGCCGGGATAGGCCAGCCCCAGGAGCTTGGCGACCTTGTCGAAGGCCTCGCCGATCGCATCGTCGATCGTGCTGCCGAGCCGCACGTAGTCGCCGACCCCCTTCACCGCGACGAGTTGCGTGTGGCCGCCGGAGGCGAGCAGCAGCAGGTAGGGAAAGGCGAGGCCGTCGGTGAGTCGCGCCGTCAGCGCGTGCGCCTCCAGGTGGTTGACGGCGATGAGCGGCTTGCGGGCGACGAGGGCCAGGGTCTTGGCCGTGACGAGACCGATCAGCACGCCGCCGATGAGGCCGGGGCCGGCCGCCGCCGCGATCCCGTCGATTTCCCTGAGCGCGAGGCCGGCGCGGTCCAGCGCGCGGGCGATCAGGCGGTCCAGCACCTCGACGTGGGCGCGCGCCGCGATCTCGGGCACGACGCCGCCGTAGGCCGCGTGCTCGGCGATCTGGCTCAGCACCTCGTTGGAGCGGACCAGGCCGCGTCCATCCTCGCCCGGCGCGACGATCGCCGCCGCCGTCTCGTCGCAGGTGGTCTCGATCCCCAGCACGTTCATGGCGTCGTCAACGATCCCTCCGGGCCGGTTGCCGTCATCGTACCCGCACGGGACGGGCCGGGGCAACGACGGCGAGCCCGGCGCCGCGGGCGGCAGCGCGACCTCAGATTACGGGGTCGGTCGTCGGCTCGTCCTCGGGGATCGGGGCCGCGCCCCAATCGGCCAGGACGGCGTTGAGGGCATCGAGGACGAAGTGGCGCGCGCTGTCGCGGTCGTAGCCGTCGGCCAGCAGCGCGTCGTACTCGGTGAAGACGTGGCGGGCGTAGGAGACGAGGGCGAGGCGGGCGGCTGTCTCCGACGCCGCGCTGCGCAGGCCCGGGCTCGCCAGGGCACGATCGAGAGTCGCCGCGGCCTCGAAGTCCGGCTGCCGCGGGGCGATGCGGGCGAGCGCCCGTGCGACGGCGTCGCGGCGGTTGCCCGGTGGGAGGGTGTCTGGTCCTGTTCGGCTCAAGGACGCGCTCCGTGGGTCCGCCGCCGTGGGTCTGCCGCACGGAAAGGCGTCGTAGGCGTGCCATAATTTTCGCATCCCCGCACCTTAACGTCCGCGTGATCGTCGGCTTGGCCGACGCGACGCCTGCCCGCGTCCAGCGTCGGGCAGGGCGTTTTCGGAGCTTGACCCCATGCGCCTCCTGGCCGCCCTCGTCCTCATCCCGGCGCTGTGGACCGCGCCCGCCTTCGCGGAGAAGGCGGCGACCGGGGCCACGGTCCCGAAGCCCGCGGAGACGACCGCCAAAACAACGGCCAAGACAACCGCCAAGGCAGCAGCTCC
>NZ_CAXTBY010000039.1:5847-14280 GCF_964242245.1 uncultured Methylobacterium sp.
CCGCCAAGGCAGCAGCTCCGGTCAAAGGATCGACCATGAAGGCCTCGAACGAGGCGGAGATGCTGAAGGCGCAGAAGGCGTCGGCCGCCCGCGACAAGGCCTGGGACGCGCGCACGCGCAGCTCCATGAGCTCGATCTGCAAGGGCTGCTAGCACCGGCCGTGATCCGGTTCGAGGGCGTCTCCAAGCGGTTCCCCGGTGCGTCCGCGCCCGCCGTCGAGAACCTCGACCTCCTCGTTCCGGAGGGCACCACCTGCGTGCTGATCGGCCCCTCCGGCTGCGGCAAGTCGACGACGCTGCGCATGGTCAACCGGCTGATCGATCCGGATGCAGGCCGCATCACGGTCGCCGGGCGGGACGTGACCGCCGCCGATCCGATCGCGCTGCGGCGCGGCATCGGCTACGTGCTCCAGGGCATCGGCCTGTTCCCGCACCGGAGCGTCGCCCGCAACGTCGCCACGGTGCCCGAGCTGCTCGGCTGGCCGAAGGGCCGGATCGCGGAGCGGGTCGACGCGATGCTCGACCTCGTCGGGCTCGAGCCCGCCACCTATCGTGATCGCCGCCCGGACGCGCTCTCCGGCGGCCAGCGCCAGCGGGTCGGCGTCGCGCGGGCGCTGGCCGCCGACCCGCCGGTGCTGCTGATGGACGAGCCGTTCGGCGCGGTCGACCCGGTGGCGCGCGGCAGGCTCCAGGCCGAAATCGGCGCGATCCTCAGGCGCCTGGGGAAGACCGTGCTGATCGTGACCCACGACATCGACGAGGCGATGCTGATGGGGGATTCCGTCGCGTTGATGCGCGGCGGCCGGCTGGTCCAGGCCGACGCGCCGCAGGCGCTCCTCGCAGCGCCCGCCGACGATTTCGTCGCCGCCTTCGTCGGACAGGACCGGGCGCTGCGCCGGCTCGCCCTGCTCACGGTGTCGAAGGTGGCGGAGCCGGGCGAGGCGATGGGCGAGCCGGAGATCGCGGCCGAGGCTTCGCTGCGCGATGCGCTCTCAACGATGCTGGCCCGCGGCTGCACCCGGCTTGCCGTCACCGGGGTGCCTCGCATCCTCACCCTCGACGCGATCCGCGAGGCCGGCGCCCTGGTGAAGGTCGAGCCGCGATAGACAGGTCGGGGAACGACCCGCAGCCAGGGTTCGGCCTGGATGCCGGAGAAGTCCGTCCAGCCGAGCGCGATCGTGGCGACGTAGCCGGCGAACACCCCGAGCAGCACAGCCATGTTGGCCAGGAACCCCGATGATCGTGCCGGTCACCACGGTCGGGAAGAAGCTCAGCACGTACTTTACGAAGGGCGCGACGCAGAGGCCGAACAGGCCGCCGACGATGACGGCCCCGTAGATGCCGTTGAGCCCGACGCCGGGAATGGCCGCCATCGCGAGCATCGGCGAGATCGAGACGGCCGTCACCCCCATGATAACCGGAAGGCGGATGCCGAACGGACCGAAGCCGATCATTTGGACCAGCGTCGCGATCCCGCAGGCGAACAGGTCCGCGCTGCACAAATGATGACGTCATGCAGGTCTTGATCCGAGCATATGATGTCGGGATGATCACGCCTGCGTCGTTGACGGGAGCTGTAATGGACGGGCCGAGCAGGCAGACCCAGGCCGACAAGCTGATCAGCGAGATCGCCGACGCGATCCTGGCCGGTACGCTCGCACCGGGAACGCGCCTCGACGAACAGATGCTGGCGGATCGCTACGCGGTCTCGCGGACGCCGGTCCGTGAGGCGATCCGGCAACTGGCCTCCACCGGTCTCGTCGAGGTCCGGCCGCGCCGCAGCGCCGTGGTCGCCGAGATCACGGCCGAGCACCTGGAGACGATGTTCATCGCGATGGGCGAACTCGAGGCGACCTGCGCGCGGCTGTCGGCGATCCGCATGACGCCGATCGAGCGCCGACGCCTTCAGGTCCAGCACGCGAGGATGGCCGCTCTCGTCGAGGACGACGACGTGGCGGGGTTTGCCGAGGCCAACCACGTGTTCCACGGCCTGATCTACGCCGGCACGCACAACAGCATCCTGTCGGACATGGCGACCGCGTTGCGCCGCCGCCTCGGCCCCTATCGACGCGCGCAGTTCCGCAGCCCCGGCCGCCTGCCGCGTTCCCAGGCCGAGCACGAAACCGTCACCCTCGCGATCCTATCCGGCGATGCGGCAGCCGCGCACGCTGCCATGCTGAACCATGTCAGCCTGGTGGAGGACGCGTTCAGCCGTCTCGCGGCGGCGCATGCGGCTTGACGCGCGGCCTATGCGCAAGAGCGGATGGGCCGGCCCCGCCACCGAAACGGTGATGCCGCTCGATCGCTCCACGCGTCTCCCTCGGAACTCGCCGGTCTTCAACGGAAGACCCGAGGATCTGGCTGCGGTTGAACGTCAGGCCGCCTTCGCCGTCGCCGGGCGCTTGGCGGCAGGCGCGGGCATGACCGGAGGCTCCGCCTTCGCGCCGACCGCGACGGCCGCCAGCGTGTCCATCACGCGGGTCGCCGGCAGGGTTACGATCACCTCGGTGCCTTCCCGCGGCTTGGACCTGAGCGTGAAGTGGCCACCGTGCAGGTCGACGAGGCCCTTCACGATCGGCAGGCCGAGGCCGGAGCCCTGCTCGGCGGTCTTGATGGCCAGCGACCCGCGCCCGAACGAGGACATCACGGTGCCGAGTTCGTCCTCCGGGATGCCGGGCCCGCTGTCCTTGACCGCGATGTACTGGCCGCCGGAGCTCGTCCAGCCGACCTTGATCGTGATCTCGCCGCCCGGCGGCGTGAACTTCACCGCGTTCGACAGGAGGTTCAGGACGATCTGGCGCAGCGCCCGCTCGTCAGCCCAGAGCCGCGGCAGCGTCTCGTCGACGAAGTCGTGGAACGTCTGGTTCTTGCCGCGCGCCTTGAGGCCCATCATGTGGCGGCACTCCTCGACGATGTGGGCGAGTTGCACCGCCTCCTCGTTGAGCTCGTAGCGGCCCGCCTCGATGCGCGAGAGGTCGAGGATCTCGTTGATGAGATTGAGCAGGTGCATCCCGCTGTCGTGGATGTCGTTGGAATACTCGCCGTAGCTCGGCGCGGTGTGGGGGCCGAACACCTCGTTCTTCATCACCTCCGAGAAGCCGAGGATCGCGTTGAGGGGCGTGCGCAGTTCGTGGCTCATGGTGGCCAGGAACCGGGATTTTGCGAGGTTGGCCTCCTCGGCGCGCCGCCGCGCCTCGTCGGAATTGGCCTTGGCCTGCTCCAGTTCGCCGAAGACCGCGTCCTTCTCCGCCCGGGATTGGAGGGCGCCGACCGTCGAGGTGTAGAGGCGTTGCGCGAGGCCGAGGAAGAAGATCTGCGATCCGATCGCCATCGCGATGAGCAGGATCGCATCCGTTTCCCAGGCGAACATCAGGAGCGACAGGGTCGAGATCGCGAGCGGGATGAGCGCGGCGACCGCGGCCGCCGGGACCGTCGCCGCCACCATGGTCGCGACCGCGGACGCGATCACGAGCCCGAACATCGCGAAGTGCCAGCCGCCCGCGGCGGCGAGCCCGATCATCGCCGACCAGCTCAGGCTCTGCAGCACCTCGCCGACCACGAAGCGGCGGCGCCACGCCGTCAGCGAGATCGTCCCCGGTTCGGCCCACAGGAAGCGCCGGCCGAGCGACGAGTTCAGCGTGATCATCAGGAAGACGCACAGCGCCCAGGCCGCTGGAACCACCGGAACGACCCAGAAGCTCGCCGCGGCGGCGAGCGCGATGGCGAACAGCCCGAGCGGGATGCCGGCGCCGGCCCGGTACTGGGCGTAGAGACGCAGCAGCTCGTAGTCGAAGGCCCGTTCCAGCCCGCTCGTCGAGGTCAGCTTCTCGCGGGCCGAGCGCATGTCGCGGGCGACGCCGCGGCGGCGGGCCACCTCTTCCGTCGAGGGTCCGCGTCCGCGCTGCACCATCTCAACAGTCAGGTCGGACATCGGCCTCTTCGGACGCTGGACGAGGACCGTGGACCGTGAGCCGCGGGCCGGATCATGCGAGGAGCGCCACGATGCGGGTGATATGTTAAGAACGGCCTGCCACGACCGCGACGAGTCTCCCGATCCTTTTGGAGATGCGGGCACGAACCGGAGCGGCCCGCCATGCGCGGACGCACATTGCGAGGGCGCGGGTGGGCCTAGCGCTGATCCGCTCAGCTCGACCGGAAGACGCCGCATGTGAAGGTCAACCGCATCGTCGCTGCGGTCGATGTCGGCGTTGCGGTCAACCCGGCCATCATCCGGGCCCAGGTCGAGGGCTCCGTCGGCTCCGCGCCGTCGGCGGTGCTGCGAAACCGCGCCACCTTGAAGGACGGCGTGGTGCAGGAGCGCAACTTCGACACCGACGAGCCGACCCGGATGAGCGGGATGCCGGTGATCGAGGTGCACATCGTGTCCGCGTCGGCGGCACCCACCGGCATCGGCGAGCCCGGCGTGCCGGTGCTCGCGCCCGCGGTCTTCTTCCGCGACCGGCCGGCGCCTGCGCTCGCTGCCCCTCGATCTCGCCGGATTGAAGGGCGTGTGAGGTTGCACGCCGGACAGGCCTGAGCTGCGTCGGCTTTCCAAGAGCCTCAGACCGGACTTCCGAACGGTACGGTTCACCACCGCGCCGTTTCTCATCATTCGGAACCAGTGCGGCCTCCCTGATCGGGTGTGCCGTGCCCATCTCGGGCGGGCATGGGACAGACCACCTTCGAGACCACCGCCACGCGCCTGCGTGCCTGTCGCATCTGCCGGGACGCGCCGCTCTACGGGCCGCCCCTGCCGCAGGAGCCGCGGCCGATCGTGCAGGGCAGCAGCGGCGCGCGGCTCTGCATCGCGAGCCAGGCTCCCGGAACGCGGGCGCACCGCACCGGCATGCCGTTCATGGACCCGTCCGGCGTTCGCCTGCGGGCATGGCTCGGGCTGAACGAGGCGGCGTTCTACGATGCGGAGCGCGTCGCCATCGTGCCGATGGGCTCGTGCTTTCCCGGCCTCGACGCCAAGGGCGGCGACCGCCCGCCACGCCGGGAATGCGCGGAGCGCTGGCGGGCCAGCCTGTTCTCAGGCCTGCCGGACCTGGAATTGATCCTGGTGATCGGCCAGTACGCGCAGGCTTGGCACCTGGGCAAGATGCCCGACGGGCTCACCGGCACCGTGCGGCGCTGGCGCGCGGTCCTCGCCGAGCCGCGCCGTCCCCGCGTCCTGCCGCTGCCGCACCCGTCGTGGCGCAACAACGGCTGGCTCAAGCGCGAGCCGTGGTTCGAGGCCGACTTGCTGCCGGTGCTCAAGGCGGAGGTGGCGCGGGTCATGGCCCGGCCGGATCTGGATTGACACCGGTACAACCCGCGTGATCCCTGCGCCCGTGCCGGAGTGCCGATGCGAGACCAGACCGACCCGCGCGACCGCCTGATCATCGCCCTCGACCTCGACGGAGTCGAGGCGGCGCGCGCGCTGATCGCGCGGATCGGCGATGCCGCGACCTTCTACAAGATCGGGTATCAGCTGGCCTATTCCGGCGGCCTCGCCCTCGTGCCGGAACTGGCCGGGCGTGGCCTGAAGGTGTTCCTCGATCTCAAGCTGCACGACATCGGCAACACGGTGGAGGCGGGGGTTCGCGCGCTCACGGGCCTCGGCGCGACGTTGCTGACGGTGCACGCCTATCCGCAGACCATGCGCGCGGCCGTGCGCGGGCGGGGCACGGGCGGGCCGAAGATCCTCGCGGTCACGGTCCTGACCTCCTACGAGGAGGCCGACGCCCGGGAAGCCGGCTACAGCCTGCCCGTGCCGGACCTCGTGGCACGGCGGACCGCCCAGGCGGTCGAGGCGGGCCTCGACGGGATCGTGTGCAGCGCCGCGGAGGCGGCGACGGTCCGCCGCGCGGTGGGTGCGGATCGGCTGATCGTGACGCCGGGCATCCGACCGGCCGGCGCCGAGGCCGGCGACCAGAAGCGGGTGATGAGCCCGAGGCAGGCGCGCGCGGCCGGCATCGACCACGTCGTGGTCGGACGCCCGATCATCGCCGCCGCCGACCCACGGGCGGTGGCGCAAGGCATCGTCGCCGAGATGGCGTGAGGGAGCGAGAACGATGAAGCGTGGCTACTGGATCGCCCGGGCCGACATCCACGACGCGGAGGCCTACAAGGACTACGCAGCCTCGAACGGCACCGCCTTCGCCGCGTTCGGCGGCCGCTTCCTGGTGCGCGGCGGCCCTTACGAGGCGGCCGCCGGCACGGCACGTGCGCGCAACGTGGTGATCGAGTTCCCGAGCTACGCCGACGCCCTCGCCTGCTGGAAGTCCGAGGCCTACCAGGCCGCGCGCGCCAAGCAGAAGGGCGGCGTCGAGGCCGAAATCCTGATCATCGAGGGGTACGACGGCGATCAGCCCGGAGCCTCACCCCCGCCGCAGGCCGCCAATCCCGCCTCCGAATAGGGGCGTGCGTCCTTCCTAGCGGCAGTCTCCCGGCCGGAGGCTTCGCAGCAGGAACGTCGTCATCACCGCGAGGTCGGGGACCGGCGCGTCCGGGTACTGGCTGACGAGGATCGGATGGCTGTAGCGCGCGATCGCCGTGTGCAGGCAGCGCGCGGCGGCAGCGGGATCGCTGGTCTCGAACTCGCCCCGCCGCACGCCGTCGACCACGATCCGCTCGAACACGGCCCCGATCCGGTCGACGTGGTGGCGGCAAACCTCCCAACTCTCGCTCATCGCCGCCTCGATCATCTCGTGCATCCGGGGAAACGCCCGGCAGCGCTCCAAGGTGTCCCGATGCAGGGCGGCGATCACCGCGCTCAGGCGCGCTCCAGCGCTCGATCCCGGCCGATCGGCGATCCCGGAGATCAGGGCCTCCACCTCGCCGATCAGGCGCTCGACCACGGCCTCGTTGATCGCCTTCTTGGAGTCGAAAAACCTGTAGACGTTGGCAGGGCTCATCTTGAGCGTCTTGGCGATGTCGGCGACCGTGGTTTTCTGGTAACCGATCTCGCGAAACGAGCGCTCCGCCGTCGCCAGGATGCGGCAGCGGGTCGTCGGGGCGCTTTCCTCGCCCTGGATAGCCACGGATGCAACGGCGCTCGTCATCGGCCGACCGTATGCCGCATTCCGCCAGGGCGTCAAAACGTCGGGCCGCAGGGCGTCTCGGAACATCGCCGCGGAGGGGAGATTAGGAGCCAGGAAGGCCCCGTTTCGGGCCGCCATCCCTCGGATCGAGGCGGACGCTCATGAAGCTCGACGGAAAGAAGGCCCTGATCACCGGCGCGGATTCCGGCATCGGCCAGGCGGCTGCGGAGTTGTTCGCCCAGCACGGCGCCGATGTGGCGATCACCTACAACACGGACGCCGACGGCATCGCCGAGACCGCACGCCTCGTGGAGGCCGCCGGGCGCAAGGCGCTCGTGATCCAGAACGACGTCGGCGATCCGGCCTCCGTCACCGCAACCTTCGATCGCATCGCGAGCGAACTCGGCGTCCTCGACATCCTCGTCAACAACGCCGGTCAGGCGATGAGCGGGATGGAAGTGGCCGAGATGGACGACGGCAAGCTGGAGCAGATCCTGCGCGTCAACCTGATGGGTCCGCTGTTCTGCTGCCGGTCCTTCATCAAGCTGCGGCGCGCCGTCGGAGGCCGGGGCAAGATCGTCACGGTCTCCTCGGTCGCGCAGCATCTGCCGACGCCGGGAAGCACGCCCTACGGAATGTCGAAGGCCGGGATCGGCTCGCTGTGCCGCAGCTTGTCCCGCGAACTCGCCAACGATCGCATCAACGTCAACAACGTGGCGCCCGGCCTGATCGAAACGCCGATGACCGCAAGCCGGTTCGAAGATCCTGCCGCCTTGGAGAAGTCCCTGGAGCATATTCCGTGGCACCGGGCCGGCCAGCCCAGCGATATTGCCCAGGCCATCCTGTACCTCGCCTCGGACGATAGCGATTACGTGACGGGTCACACCCTCGTCGTCGACGGCGGCCTGACGATGCAATGGGGCGGTGCGTGAGACCTGCCGGCGTAGTTGCCATCCGGGATAGGCAGGGGCGTGTGACGGGCTGACTTCCGACCTTGTTTCGCGAGCGTCTCTTCAGCTCGACTTCGGCCAATTCGGGTGGGGCCGATGTGAGGTGACGAAGCGGGGGTGACGGGTAGGCCTTGCGGTGTCCCCGCCAAGAGGCGCCTCATGCCGTCCCGCGTGGGCCGGGCCCTCACCCGCCGGCGCCTGGATGGGGCGCTCTACGATCTGCCGCCGCCTGACCTCCGGGTACGATCGGACGCCCGCGCAGGAAGGGCGCGCGGCGGCTCGCCCTGTCGAAGCTCCTCACCGATCCGGACACCGTCTGGCCGAGCGTGTGCGTGCCGGGCTGGTCAAAGCTCTTCGTCTGGACAAAACTCGCCGACGCCATCCTCGCCAGCGTCAGACGCTTCTGCCAAAGAACCTCTAACACAAACCACCAAAACGAGCACTCTAGTTTGCCCCTAC
>NZ_CAXTBY010000039.1:14380-29048 GCF_964242245.1 uncultured Methylobacterium sp.
TGCCAAAGAACCTCTAACACAAACCACCAAAACGAGCACTCTAGTTTGCCCCTACCCAGGAGCGCATATGCGATGTGGCGATGAAGCAGAGCTATTGATACACGTGCCATGTTAGCACCTCAGGCAGGCCGTATAATGATCACTCAAGGTCAAGAATTCTTTGAAGACCCCATCAATGCGGATAAATTGCCAATTTGCCAAGTGTGCACAAAACCGATACAGGTAAAATTTGACTATGATAGTGTCGGTTGCTATAGAGTTATTTTTACGCTAAAGACTAGGCATTATTTAACAGAAATTCCGTTAAATGAAAGATTATCACATAGGCATGAACTCCAGTGGCTCGTGTACTCAATATCATGCAAGGAAATAATAGGAGTAATATCACAAACAGAGGCAAGTTATCAGCATCCGGATATATATTTAGAATTCCCAAGAGATAGTTCGATAATACTTGTTCCGGCAAGCCCGTATCTCGTTAATGACAATCCAGCAATCAAGTGGGAGCTATTTAAGACCGTCTACAACTATCACAGCTATCGATACGAGATCCAGATCGGCGCCTCTGCTGACTCATCTTTCATCGGAGATAAATGGTCATACCGCGAAGGGCGCCTGTGCTTTGGAACTTGGTTTAACAACAAGCCATTCCGTTGGGCGATTAACGGTGCGGAACTCACGTTACCAGCGATACCACATACTGGGCATTGCGTTCAATTGAACATACTGGCTACTACTGACTTTGATATCCTGATTGGCCAGGAGGTCGTTGCTACTTGCTCTCGATCTACAAATGGAGTCAGATGGCATAATGACGAAAGACGCATAGACATTCCAGCGCGTTTAGTGACTTCACATACGATGAGTCTAAAATTCCGATTTATTGGTGACAATTGGCAAAACATAGAATTCAACCTCCGACAAGAAGGATTAGCTCTATCGAGAGTTATTGTAGATATATTTGACAATTCTGCTGCTGATATTGCTGCTCAGTTAGCTGAATTGACATGGAATATCTCCGATACTCAGGCGGGAATTGATACTTATCCAAGATTGAATGAAATAATATTCGATAGAGATAAACATATTCATGATATCGCCTGTACAACAGTATTAATTCCCGAATTAGAATTCAAAATCATGAAAAAATATTTTTCACCGCACGAGCAAATATGGCTAAATATTTATGGCTTATGGACATCTATGTTTAGGCAAGGGATTAGCGTAACAATCCAGGCATTAGAGAACTTAGGATCGGCGCAGGGCAGCAATAGCGCGATTGTTGGACCGCTTCGATTCGATTGCAACGCTGCTGAGCTTGCTCGAACATATCTTGATAGTAATTTATGGAGTGAGAACCGTCGCGGCATTATCTTAAGTCATTATACACAAAACATTTTACTTGTAGGTCTTCCGATAGATGATGATTTATTGTCATCATTCGCTTATAGAGAGCTTTTCGAAGCCCGCCTAACGACAGAACGCGGAAGTAATTTCTGGGAGATGATTATAGTCAGACCTGAATTCTGGGTTTCGAAGCAGATTGCCATTTACGAGAATGTCCTTGTTGGATGTTCAGGTTCCCGACCGGAGCTCTTACTGGCATCCGCGAGCGCGGAGGATTGGATCGAGACCGGCGACCCCGATGCGCTCTTCGTGCTCAACGAATATTGCTTGATGGTGGCTGGTCCTCCACAGATAAGCACAAGCGGCCTCCCCTGCGCGGTTACGTTCAGAGGTCAACAGGCTTTGGTCGCCACCTACGATCCCCGCCTGTTTTCTGCGTCTGGCGGCAGCGGGATCGCACGTGGCTGGCCAGCGTTCCGCGGTCCTGAGAGAGAGGCTGTGAGGATTGTAGGACCGCTCTTATTAACGAGAGAAGGTATGGAGCAGAAGAGTGAGTTTTCCAAGCTTATTGCCTCACTCGGAAGTGTAATATCTGGGCATATGATCGCTATAGAAGGTAATATTAGTGCAATTTCTATACCTATGAAGTCAATAACAGGAATAACACCATGAAGGTAAATGTACTCATAGACAATCACCTTCATGCAGGCATGAACTCATATCTTCTGCCAGATCTACGCGTTGAAGAAATGGAAAAATTTGTCGACTCTGTTCGTCCGACGCGGCTTACTGTGTTTGCAGTTGGACATGATGGTCTCGCTCAATATCCGTCGAAAGTAGCAAAAATTGCGCCTGATCTGGCTGTCGATCTTGTGGGTCTTTGGCAGGGTATTGCTCGAAGCCGCAAAATCTCGTTCGGTATCTACGTGAGCACGCTTCGCAATGATGTGCTGTTGGAAGCGCATCCGAGTTGGATACGCATGCGATTAGATGGAATGACCTCAGGGAAGATCGACCACGCATCGCCTTTTCTTGAGGAATGGCTTAAACCCGTCCTCAAAGAACTATATGATCGATACAGGCCTGATAGCTTCTTCTTTGATGGTGACTACTGGGCTGTAGGAGAGAGTACGAGCATCTGGCGATGCAAAAAGGCTGTAGCGGCACGGCCGGATTGCGATATGAATGCCTTCTCCGCAATGAACGCCAGAGAGCACCGATTACTTACTGTGGATACGTATAGCGAGTACAATCAAAGCCTCGGAAAATTCCTCCATTCTTTAGATGAGAAATTACTGAGCTCGATCAACCTCGCTTTCACTTTTAGGCATCCTACTTCTCCGCCAATAGGACTAAATCTTGTAACATCTGATCTGCCACCATTCTACGGAGCACTTGAGGCATGGATTGAGACCGCTGTACGTCTGAGGTCGAATACGAACCGCGACCTTGTCGTACCGCTTTATGCAGAGCCGGAGGGCGGTGGTAGAAAATATCCAAAGAACGTTCAACAGCTAATCCATGAAATTGCGCCCCTTATTGCTAATGACGATCCCATTCATGTCTACTTCCCCATGTCACGGCTTGGGAGCATTGACCAAACTTATGTTGGAAAACTAAATGAGCTGCGATCTATTGTCGAAGATGAAGAAAGAAAATCCGACCAGCCTGCCCTGACGGCTGACTATGATGTTATTTGTTTGTCGGACTCGCAGGCCTTACAGCTTAGTCAGGATTTTTCCTGCGTCAGGGGCGCTTACCTTGCGGCGAGTGCGGCCGGTCTGAATGTTGGAATAACCTCGACGGAAAGATATCTTGAAGATTTCCAGCGAACGCGCCTGTTGATTCTTCCTGCCGGTCGTGCGGAGAGCCCTGAGGCTCATAGCTGCGTTGCGGCGGCCATCGAGGCCGGCATAACGGTGCTCGGCCCTTCGGAAATCGACTTCGAGAATCGTATGATAAGATCGAATTGGGATCTCAGCAGTGAAACGATCAGCCTGCTAGGCAACGCCTACACGATGAGTCGAAATCCAACCTTGTGGTCAAATCTGCGCGTAACACGCCCCTGGACTACCTTCGTGCGAGGATTTGTTGCAGTTGATGAATCTCGGCGTCTATTCCTCTGGAACGGTATAAAATCAGGATCGAACATGGGTCGGCATGTCCGCGACGAAGGCGCAGGCTTAGCCGGGCACCACAACGTACGTCTGCCGATCGGCCATAGCATTACGAAAATCTGGGGGCAGGTCTCCCATGTCATACAGCTTTCCGGTGAGGCCGCTTTCAATCTGAACGGCGCGTTTGCCGTCGTCGAATTTGAAGCAACGGGCTAACGAACCTACCCTCCTGTCTTGTCAAACAGCATGGGACAGGAACCTCCAGGCCTTGGCCAGGGGCAACCTGGAAGGGAAGACCTTAACCCGGTGTTAACCATGAGGCCGGCAGATTCTGCCGGGCGGGTCCAGGCCGTCCCGCATCCCCTATCGAAGACCGGAGCAGTCCCCGTGGCCGTCACCGACATGCCGCTGCTCGGAATGCTCCGCACCCGGATGCAGTGGCATCAGGCGCGCCAGAAGCTCATCGCCGAGAACGTCGCCAACGCCGACATGCCGGGGTTTCGCCCGCGCGACCTCGCGGCGCCGAGCTTCGACCGCGCGACCGGCGCGGCGACCCCCTCCGGCGTCGGGCTGAGCCTGACGAGCGTCGGCCACATCGCGTCGTCCGGCAGCACGGGCGTCGGCGCCGACCCGCGCCGGGTCAAGGACTTCGAGATCCGCCCGAGCGGCAACGGCGTCAACCTCGAGGAGGAGATGATGAAGTCCGGCGACAACCAGTCGGACTATCAGCTCGCCGCCTCGCTCTACCAGAAGAGCCTCGATGCCCTGAAGATCGCCGTCGGCAAGCGCTGAAGCGGGGACCCTGAGCCATGGATTTCACCAAGTCGCTCTCGATCGCAGCCGCTGGCCTCAAGGCCCAGTCCGGCCGCATGCGGATCATCGCCGAGAACATCGCCAACGCCGATTCCGCACCCGCGACGCCGACGGGCGAGCCCTATCGGCGCAAGATCCCGACCTTCACCAGCCACGTCGACCGCGAGACCGGGGCGAGCCTCGTCGAGGCGGGGCGCGTGCGCCGCGACGCGGCAGCCTTCCGGACCAAGTACGACCCCGGCAACCCGGTCGCCGACGCCAGGGGCGAGGTGCGGATGCCCAACGTCAACGCGCTCATCGAGAACATGGACATGCGCGAGGCCCAGCGCTCCTACGAGGCGAACCTCAACATGGTCACCGCCACCCGCAAGATGATCTCCCGCACCCTCGAAATCCTGAAGTAGGCGCTCATGGCCAGCAGCAACTTCGCGGCCGGCGCCTACGCCACCGTCCAGAACGTCGGCGGCCTCAAGGGCGCGCCGCGGATTCAGCCGATGCAAGGGGCGGGCAGCGACTTCACCCAGCTCCTGGGCCAAGCGCTCGACGGCGTCGGCGACGCGGGCCGCAAGGCCGACGCGCAGGCGCTGTCGGTCGCCGCCGGCAAGGCCAACGTGGTCGACGTGGTCACGGCGGTCGCCGAGAGCGAGACCGCCCTCCAGACCATGGTCGCGGTGCGCGACCGCATGATCTCCGCCTACGAGGAGATCATGCGCATGCAGATCTGAGCTGCCGCTCCCTCCCCCCTCTGCGGGGGAGGGTGGCCCGCGAGCCAAGTCGGAAGAGGGGAGCTCCCTTTCCGGAGATGTCGCTTCCCTCTCCCGACTTCCGCTCACGCGAGGGCCACCCTCTCCCGCAGAGGGGAGAGGGAAGAAGCCGCGCGCTTCATCGATCACCCTTCGAGTCAGTTTCAGCCCATGACCGGCCTCGCCATCCTCGACGTCGCCCGCGACGGCATCTTCGTGTTCCTCAAGGTGGCCGGGCCCCTGATGCTGGTGGCGCTCGCCGTAGGCCTTGCGGTCTCGCTGGTGCAGGCGCTGACGCAGATCCAGGAGCAGACCCTGATCTACGTGCCGAAGATCGTCGCGGTGTTTGCCGCGCTCCTCCTGATGCTGCCGTTCATGGGCGACGCGCTCGCCGGCTACATGACCCGCATCGCCGCCCGCATCGCGGCGGGCCAGTGAGGCGCGCCGTGCGGGCGCCCCGGGGTAAAGCCACGGGCGGGACGGCCGGCGCGGGGGCGTGCCATAACGCAGGCCATGAACCTGCTCCTGCCGGGGATCGCCGCGGCCTACCTGCTGACCTTCGCCCGCGTCGGCACGCTGATCATGCTGATGCCGGGGTTGGGCGAGCAGAGCGTCTCGCCGCGGCTGCGGCTCTCCTTCGCGCTCCTGGTGTCCCTGGTGCTGTTCCCGATGGTGCGCCCGCTGCTGGCGATCGACGGGGCGCTCGCCGGCCCGCGGGTGATCGGCCTGCTGTTCTCCGAGACGCTGATCGGCCTAGTGCTCGGCCTCACCGTGCGGATGGTGCTGGCCGCGCTCCAGACGGCGGGGCTGATCGTGTCGCAGCAGCTCGGCCTGTCCTACGCGATGACCGTCGACCCGACCCAGGGAGGCCAGCAGGCGGCGCTCGGCAACTTCCTCTCGCTGCTCGGGATCACGCTGATCCTGGCCTCCGACCTGCATCACTTGGCCCTCGACGCGATCGGGCGCAGCTACGCGGTGCTCCCGCCGGCGGCCCTGCCGGCCTTCGGCGACGCCGCGATGCTGGCGCTGCGGGCGGTCGCCCGCGGCTTCACGCTCGCGGTGCAGATCGCTGCGCCGTTCATCGCCTTCGGCATCCTGTTCAACCTCGGCCTCGGCGTGCTCTCGCGGCTGATGCCGCAGTTGCAGGTGTTCTTCGTCGCCGTGCCGGCCTCGATCCTGATCGGCATGCTGATCCTGTTCGGATCGCTCGGCGTGATGATGGGCGTGTTCCTGGAGGATCTCGGACAGTACCTGGCGGAATTCACCGGGCGGTGAGGGCTGCTCCGGCGGCCTTGCCCACGCGGGTAGCACCGCGCGACCTCATCTCTTCACGGGAGAGGGAGCAGGGGCGGGCCCGCCGCCTGAGCACGACCTTGTCCCGAGGCGCCTGAGATGGCCGAGGGGACCGAGCAGGAGGACAAGACCGAGGAGCCGACCCAGCGGCGGCTCGATCAGGCGGTCGAGCGCGGCGAGGTCGCGACCAGCACCGAGATCAACACCTTCGCGATCCTGGGGGCATTCACCCTGGCGTTGCTGATCGCAGGGCCGGGGATCGCGCGCACGCTGCTCACCGACATGCGCGGCTTCCTGACGAACGCGCACGCCGTGCCCGACGACGCCCACGCCATGGCCGGCATCGCCGGCCGCAGCCTATGGATCTGGCTACAGGCGCTCGCGGTGCCGGCCGGGCTCGTGGCGGCGGCGGGGCTCGCCGCGGGCCTGCTCCAGCACCCGCTGGTCTTCACCACCGAGACGCTGGGGCCGAAGTTCGAGCGGATCTCGCCGATGGCCGGCGTCAAGCGCATCTTCGGGATCGAGGCGCTGTTCCAGTTCGGCAAGGGGCTGGCCAAGCTGACGGTCGTCGGCGTGGTGGTCGCCACCGTGCTGTGGCGCGACCGCGACCGGCTCGAAGTGTTCGCCCGGCTCGACCCGGCGGCCTGCCTGCCCGCGATCCTGGGAATCAGCCTCAAGCTGCTCGGCGGCGTGCTCGCCATCCACCTCACGATTACGATGGCCGACGCCCTGTACCAGCGCTACCGCTGGCGCCAGCGCCTGCGCATGTCCAAGGAGGAGATGAAGCGGGAGATGAAGGAATCGGACGGCAACCCCGAGGTTAAAGGGCGGATGAAGCAGATCCGGATGCAACGGGTGAAGAAGCGGATGATGGCGGCCGTGCCGACCGCCACCGTCATCGTCACCAACCCGACGCACTACGCCGTGGCGCTCCGCTACGAGCCCGGCATGGGAGCGCCCGTCTGCGTCGCCAAGGGGGTCGACTCGCTGGCGCTGCGCATCCGCGAGATGGCCCGGGCCCACGACGTGCCGGTGCTGGAGAACCCACCGCTGGCCCGCGCGCTGCACGCCACTGTCGAGATCGACGCGGAGGTTCCGGCCGAGCACTACCGGGCGGTGGCCGAGGTGATCGGCTTCGTCATGCGCCTGCGCCGCCGCGCGGCGTGAGGCGGGCGCGTTTCTCTCCCCTTCAGCGGGAGAGGGGCGTCTGTCGAGGCCTCCTCTCAAGGCACGGTTCGTCCACCTTTTTTCGCCAGACTTCCCCGTCGCGTGCCTCCGGAAGACCCTTGCCGTGCCGCGGCTCGCGGGCTTAACCGGTCTGCTCCTCCTGGATTGATGGCCCGATGGCTGACCCGACTGGACCCACGGCTCCCGGCACGGGCTCGATCGACCGGTCGGAGCGGCCGGGCCGGGTCGGCCTGCTGCTCGTGCTCGCAGGCCTGCTGGTCGGCACCGCGATCGGGCTGTCGTTCGTGGCCAACGAGCAGGCGCAATCGCTGATCATCTGGCTCTTGGCGCTGCTGGCCATGGCCGGCGTCTTCTTCCTGTTCGCGATGGCGATCGGCGCGATCCAGCTCAGCGGGCAGGGCGGGCGCGACGACATCACCAAGGCGATCGTCGACGCCGCGCCCGAGGCCACCGTCGTCGTCGAGGAGGGCGGGCGGCTGATCTACGCCAACGAGGCCTACCTTCAGGTCGCAGGCGGCGACAGCTTCCCGACGCTCCGCTCGGTAGAGCGGATCTTCGTCGGCTCGCCGGAGGTGTCCGAGGCGGTCTACCGCCTGTCGCAGGCCGCGCGCGACGGACGCAGCCACATCGAAGAGGTGCGAATGGCGCCGCCGCCCTCGGGGCGCGGCGTCGAGCGCGGCTTCGCGTGGTATCGCATCCAGGTCCGCCCGCTGCCCCGGCCGGGCCGGGCCGCCTCGCTCTGGACCGTCAGCGACATCACCGCCGAGCGCGAGCGCCAGGAGAACGTCTTCCAGGAACTCCAGCATGCGATCGACTACCTCGACCACGCGCCCGCGGGCTTCCTCTCGATCGATCCGACGGGCGCGATCGTCTACATGAACGCGACGCTCGCCGCTTGGCTCGGCTACGACCTCGCGGTGGTCGGCCCCGGCGGCCCGCATCTCTCCGAGATTGCCCCGGCGGCCGACGTGCTGACGCGCAGCGCGGGCCTTCCGGGCGAAGTCCGCACCGACCGCTTCGACCTGGACCTGCGCCGCCGCAACGGCCACCCGATGCCCGCGCGCCTCTACCACCGCGTCGCGTTCGGCAAGGACGGCAAGCCCGGGGCTTCCCGCACCTTCGTCATCAACCGCTCGGCCGGCGCCGAGACCGACGAGCCGCAGCGGGCAGCCGAGGTGCGGCTCGCGCGCTTCCTCAACAACTCGCCGATCGCCATCGCGACCGTGGACCGGGGCGGCCGGATCGCGCGGGCCAACGCCTCCTTCGCGCGCCTGTTCGGCACGCTGCCGCGCCACGCGGTGGAGGACCCCGTCGGCGGGACGGAAGCGCCGAGCATGGGCGAGTCGGTGGTCGAGCGCGATCGCGCCGCCCTCGATGCGGCGCTCGCCAAGGCCGCGACCAGCTTCACCGAGATCGAGCCGATCGAGGTGACGCTGAAGGGGGCGGCCAACCGGTCGGCGCGGGTCTGGCTAAGCCCGGCCGGAGGGGACGGTGCCGGCCAAGCCCTCGACGAGGCCGACCGCGAGCACGTGATCCTCTACGCCCTCGACACCACCGCCCAGCGCCAGCTCGAGCAGCAGATCGCCCAGACCCAGAAGATGGACACCGTCGGGCAGCTCGCCGGCGGCATCGCGCACGACTTCAACAACGTCCTCCAGGCGATCATCGGCTACTCCGACCTCCTGCTCGCGAGCCACAAGCCGACGGACCCCGCCTTCCAGGACATCATGCAGATCAAGCAGAACGCCAACCGGGCGGCGGGCCTCGTGCGCCAGCTCCTGGCGTTCTCCCGCCGCCAGACCCTGCGCCCGGAGGTGATGAACGTCGGCGAGGCCCTCTCGGAGCTGACGCTGCTCCTGAAGCGCCTGCTCGGCGAGCGCGTCGGGCTCGACCTGAAGCACGGGCGCGACATCTGGCCGGTCAAGGCCGACGTGAACCAGTTCGAGCAGGTGATCGTGAATCTCGCGGTCAACGCCCGCGACGCGATGCCGGCGGGCGGGCGCCTGCTGATCCGCACGGCCAACGTCGCCGATCCGGGCGCAGCCGCCAAGCCCGACGGGCGCGGCGGGGCGCCGGCCGGCGACCACGTGCTGATCGAGGTGCTCGACACCGGCGAGGGCATTCCGCCGGACCTGATGGAGAAGATCTTCGAGCCGTTCTTCACCACGAAGGAGATCGGCAAGGGAACCGGCCTCGGGCTCTCGACGGTGTTCGGCATCGTCAAGCAGTCGGGCGGCACCATCGACGTGCAGTCGACGCTGGGGGAGGGCACGAGCTTCCGCATCTACCTGCCGCGCCACGAGCCGGCAGTGCTGCCCGAGCCGGCGGCGCTCCCCGAGCCGGCCCCGCCGACGCCGCCCGCTCCCGGAGGTGCGCAGGCCCCCGCCTTCGTGCTGGTCGGAGAGCCGCGCGGGGAGGGGCCGGCTCCCGCCGCCAAGGCACCGGCGCGAAAACCCTCGGCCGACCATACCGGGCAGGGGGTCATCCTGCTGGTCGAGGACGAGGACCCAGTCCGCGCCGTCAACAGCCGGGCGCTGTCGGCCCGCGGCTACACCGTTCTGGAGGCGGCCTCCGGCATCGACGCCCTGCATATCGTGCGCGAGGGCGGCCACGAGATCGACCTCGTCGTCTCCGACGTGGTGATGCCGGAAATGGACGGGCCGACCCTGCTGCGCGAGATCCGCAAGCACCTGCCCGCGCTGAAGGTGATCTTCGTCTCGGGCTATGCCGAGGACGCGTTCCGCAAGAACCTGCCCGAGGGCGAGACCTTCAACTTCCTGCCCAAACCGTTCAGCCTGAAGCAGCTCGTCGAGACCGTGAAGGCGACGATGGCCGAGCCCTGAGCCGGCCCGGGAACGTGGTGGGATATCCCGCCTCGCGGGACGTCGACAGCCTTGTTCGATGAGAACAAATAGGGTACATTATGTGACGATTCCGGGCGCATTGAGAACGGTGCCCAACCCCTGCATAAGGATGCCGCGCGATGGCCCAGGCCGCACTGAAAGTGGTGGAAACCCCGAGCATGGTGGACAAGGACAAGGCGAAGGCGATCGACGCCGCGCTGTCCCAGATCGAGCGGGCCTTCGGCAAGGGCTCGATCATGCGGCTCGGCAAGAACGACAAGGTGGCGGAGGTCGAGACCGTCTCCACCGGCTCCCTCGGCCTCGACATCGCGCTCGGCGTCGGCGGCCTGCCGCGGGGCCGCGTCATCGAGATCTACGGGCCGGAATCCTCGGGCAAGACGACGCTGGCGCTGCACACCATCGCCGAGGCCCAGAAGAAGGGCGGCGTCTGCGCCTTCGTCGATGCCGAGCACGCCCTCGATCCGGTCTACGCGCGCAAGCTCGGCGTCCAGCTCGACGAGCTTCTCATCTCGCAGCCCGACACCGGCGAGCAGGCGCTCGAGATCACCGACACCCTGGTGCGCTCCGGCGCGATCGACGTGCTGGTGATCGACTCGGTGGCGGCGCTCACCCCGAGGGCCGAGATCGAGGGCGAGATGGGCGACAGCCAGCCCGGCCTCCAGGCGCGCCTGATGAGCCAGGCGCTCCGCAAGCTCACCGGCTCGATCTCGCGCTCGAAGTGCATGGTGATCTTCATCAACCAGATCCGGATGAAGATCGGCGTCATGTACGGCAGCCCAGAGACGACCACGGGCGGCAACGCGCTGAAGTTCTACGCTTCGGTCCGCCTCGACATCCGCCGCATCTCGACGTTGAAGGACCGCGACGAGGCGATCGGCAACCAGGTCCGCGTCAAGGTCGTCAAGAACAAGGTCGCGCCGCCCTTCAAGCAGGTCGAATTCGACATCATGTTCGGCGAGGGTGTGTCGAAGGTCGGCGAGCTGATCGATCTCGGCGTCAAGGCCGGCATCGTCGAGAAGTCCGGCGCCTGGTTCTCCTACAACAGTCAGCGCCTCGGCCAGGGCCGCGAGAACTCCAAGGGGTTCCTGCGCGACAACCCGGACATCGCCGCCAAGATCGAGGCCTCCATCCGCCAGAACTCGGGCCTCGTCGCGGACAAGATCCTGGAGAACGTCAAGCCGACCGAGGACGATCTCGACGAGGGCGAGGCGTAGGCGCGCCGGGTTCGCGGTGTCGCGGAACGGACGGAAGACGCACCGGCTCCAGGAGCCGGTGCGTCTTTTCATGTTCGAGGCGGCCGGTTCGGCGTTCGTCGGTAGGGCGACCTATCCCAGGGGTCGAGGCCGTCGTGCCCCCGCGACCGACCGCGCCTCGACATCGTTCAGGCGGAGAAGCCGGCCGGCTCGAATAGGAAGTCGTCAATGGCGGGGATCGTCACGGAACATCCCGCGTGGACGGGCTTCGACAGACGCCACGGCCGCTCCCCGCGCGAGCGGATCGCCTCCGAGGGCCGGAGCCGTCGCGCCGACCCATCCGGCTGGACTTCCTCGATCGTGAGGAAGCCGTAGACCTGGAGGCGCGAGGCGACGAGCTTGGTGTCGCGGTCGCCGGCCGCGACCGCGAGGCTTCCGACGGCGTAGACCGCATCCATCAGCGCGCGCTGGTCGGTTCGGCGCTGGGCCTGCCCCTCGCGGGTGCTGGCCTGGAATGGTGCGAGGCGTCCTGCGGCGGCGATCCGCCGGAAGGGAACGACGTTCTCCGCGGCCCTCGAAACGCTACCCATACGCATCACCTTCGTGCCGCTGCCGAGATCCGTCCCGTCGCCGGGCGGGGGCACGCACCGGCCCGGTGATGCGCACAGTTCGACGGATCGGTTTAATCTTCCGTGAGCGATGCCGGGCGCGATGCCCGGCCCCCTGCTCCGATCCGGCACGCAGTTCGTCTCCGACGCAGTCGGAGGTCGACGACAGTCCACGCCCTCTGCCGCGAGGCCGGGTCGAGGCGGCGTGCGATGTCGAGGCGGCGTGCGATGTGGGACCGCCGTCCGATGCGCATGGAAGCGAGATCGCTCGGCGATGAGCAGGCGGCAACGGACCGTTAACCGGTCGCCAGATCCGAGATTATCGGTCGCAAACCATTGACGGTGCGCCGCGTGGCGGCTAGAAGCGCGCCACTTCGACCGGCTGGGGGCTGCTGACGAAGGGGAGCGCAGGCTCATCCCGTCGTCGTCGATGCGCCAACCCGCCATCGAAGGCTCACATCGCCTGACGTTTCCGTCAGCTCAGTAGGTACGAATGCGCCTGCCATTCAGGCGTGCTCCTCTGCCGACAGCGCGCCAAGGGCCCTCCCCGGTCCCTGGCGCATATTCGTTTTGCGGACCTTCCTCGCGGAGGCCGCGAGCCGGCCCGAACGGGGCTAGTGACATCGCATGCGATCGCGCGCTGGCGCGATAGCGGAGGAAGAGGGCACAGGATGCCGACGATTAACCAGTTGATCGCGCAGCCGCGGAAGATCCAGCGGAGTCGCAACAAGGTGCCGGCCTTGAACGCCTGCCCGCAGAAGCGCGGCGTCTGCACCCGCGTCTACACGACGACCCCGAAGAAGCCGAACTCGGCGCTGCGCAAGGTCGCCAAGGTCCGCCTCACCAACGGCTTCGAGGTGATCGGCTACATCCCCGGCGAGGGCCACAACCTCCAGGAGCACTCCGTGGTGATGATCCGCGGCGGTCGCGTGAAGGATCTGCCGGGCGTGCGCTACCACATCCTGCGCGGCGTGCTCGACACGCAAGGGGTCAAGAACCGCAAGCAGCGCCGCTCCAAGTACGGTGCCAAGCGTCCGAAGTAAGTCCTTCGGCCGGGAGGGTTTCTCCGGCCGGGCGTTGCGTTTTCCACGGCCTCGTAAGGATGTCGCCGGCTCTCCCGAGGGAGACGCTCAGGGCGGCCTGCGCGGGGTGCTTAAAATCCTTGTCTTCTGGAAGTGCCGAAAGATGTCCCGTCGCCATTCCGCCGAGAAGCGTGAGATCATCCCCGACGCCAAGTACGGCGACATCGTCCTGACCAAGTTCATGAATTCGATCATGTACGAGGGCAAGAAGTCGGTCGCCGAGAGCATCGTCTACGGCGCCTTCGAGATCGTCGAGAACCGCGCTCGCGCCAACCCGATCGAGGTGTTTCGCGCAGCGCTCGACAACGTCGCGCCGATGATCGAGGTCCGCTCTCGCCGCGTCGGCGGCGCGACCTATCAGGTCCCGGTCGAGGTCCGCACCGAGCGCCGCCAGGCGCTGGCGATCCGCTGGCTGATCCAGGCGGCGCGGGGCCGAAACGACCGCACGATGATCGAGCGGCTGTCGGCCGAGTTCCTCGACGCCGCCAACAACCGCGGTAACGCCGTCAAGAAGCGGGAAGACACGCACCGGATGGCGGAAGCCAACCGCGCCTTCTCGCACTACCGCTGGTAAGCGGCCGCAACGCCCTTTTCGGAGAGATCCCGATGCCCCGCACCCACGCGATCGAGGACTACCGCAACTTCGGCATCATGGCCCACATCGATGCCGGCAAGACCACGACCACGGAGCGGATCCTCTACTACACCGGCAAGTCCCACAAGATCGGCGAAGTCCACGACGGCGCCGCGACCATGGACTGGATGGAGCAGGAGCAGGAGCGCGGCATCACGATCACGTCGGCGGCGACGACCTGCTTCTGGCGCGAGAAGCGCCTGAACATCATCGACACCCCCGGCCACGTCGACTTCACCATCGAGGTCGAGCGCAGCTTGCGCGTGCTCGACGGCGCCGTGTGCGTGCTCGACGGCAACCAGGGTGTGGAGCCCCAGACCGAGACCGTCTGGCGGCAGGCCGACAAGTACGACGTGCCGCGCGTCGTGTTCGTCAACAAGATGGACAAGATCGGCGCCGACTTCTTCAAGTGCGTCGCCGACATCATCGACCGCGTCGCCGGAAAGCCGGTCTGCCTGCAGCTTCCGATCGGGTCCGAGACGAACTTCAAGGGCGTCATCGACCTCATCAAGATGAAGGCCATCGTCTGGACGAGCGAGATGCTCGGCGCCGACTTCTCGGAGGCCGAGATCCCGGCCGATCTCGTGGAGCAGGCAGCCGAGTACCGCATCAAGCTGGTGGAGGCCTGCGTCGAGATGGACGACGACGCGATGACTGCCTACCTCGACGGCGTCGAGCCGGATCAGGCGACGATGCACCGTCTCGTGCGCACGGCCGTGCAGCGCCGCGCGTTCCATCCCGTGCTGTGCGGATCAGCCTTCAAGAACAAGGGCGTGCAGCCGCTTC
>NZ_CAXTBY010000040.1:0-28844 GCF_964242245.1 uncultured Methylobacterium sp.
CGCGCGCTTCCCTCTCCCCTTTAGCGGGAGAGGGTGGCCCGCGAGCTACGTCGGGAGAGGGGAGCGACGGTGCCGGAACCGGCGCTCCCCTCACCCGACCCTCGCTCACGCGAGGGGCGCCCGCCCCCGCAGAGGGGGGAGGGAAATCAGCGGCTTTCATGAAACCCCGCCTTTCACTCCAACCATGCCTGTGCGGGCCGCGCATCGCGCCCTTGCCTTCGCAGCAGCCCTTCGCCAAGCTGAACGGCCAACCTCCGAACACGACCTCCGGCCGCGGCGGGCCTTCGCGCACGGTCCTTCGAGCATCAGAGTCAAGCGATGAGAGTCACTGTCGAGCGCGCGGCCCTCCTTCGGTCGCTCGGCCACGTGCACCGCGTCGTCGAGCGGCGCAACACGATCCCGATCCTCTCGAACGTGCTCCTGCGCGCGACCGAGGCCGGCCTGCAACTGCGCGCGACCGACCTCGACATCGAGGTGACCGAGACGGTGGCCGCCGACGTGTCGGACCCCGGCGCCACCACGGTGCCGGCCCACGTGATCTACGACATCGTCCGCAAGCTCCCCGAGGGTGCGCAGGTGTCGCTGGAGACGGGCGGCGAGTCCGGGCAGATGACGATCCGCTCCGGCCGCTCGCGCTTCGCGCTGGGCGCGCTGCCGGAGGGCGACTTCCCGGACCTCGCCGCGGGCGAGCTGCCGCACGCCTTCGCGATCGCGGCCGCCGACCTGAAGCGGCTGATCGACAAGACGCAGTTCGCGATCTCGACGGAGGAGACGCGCTACTACCTCAACGGCATCTACCTGCACACGATCGAAGTCGAGGGCGCCCTGAAGCTCAGGGCAGTCGCCACTGACGGCCACCGCCTCGCCCGCGTGGAGATGGACGCGCCCGCGAGCAGCGCCGGCATGCCGGGCATCATCGTGCCGCGCAAGGCGGTGGCCGAGATCCAGAAGCTCGTCGACGATGGCGGCGAGAGCGTTTCCATCGACCTCTCGCCCGCCAAGATCCGGCTTCGCTTCGCCAGCGGCGTGACCCTGATCTCCAAGCTGATCGACGGCACCTTCCCCGACTACCAGCGGGTGATCCCGGCCGGCAACGACAAGCGCCTGACCGTGGAGCGCGAGCCCTTCGCGCGCGCCGTCGACCGGGTCTCGACGATCTCGTCCGAGCGCGGCCGCGCGGTGAAGCTCGGGCTGCAGGAGGGGCGCCTCGCGCTCTCGGTCAACAACCCGGATTCCGGCAGCGCCACGGAGGAGCTCGACGTCGACTACGAGGCGGCCAACCTCGATATCGGCTTCAATGCCCGCTACCTCCTCGACATCACGGGTCAGCTCGAAGGCGACACCGCGCTGTTCAAGCTCGCCGATCCGGGCTCCCCGACCCTGATCCAGGACCGCGAGGGCGCCTCGGCGCTCTACGTGCTGATGCCGATGCGGGTGTGAGCGGAACGCTGCTTCCGCAGAGCGAAGCCGCGACCTCGGACACGACCGGCGGCGAGGCCCAGCGGCTCACCCGCCTGATCGCGCGCGACTTCCGCAACCACGCCGACCTCGACCTGTCCCTGAGCGGGCGCTTCGTCGCGCTCGTCGGCGAGAACGGGGTGGGCAAGACCAACATCCTGGAGGCGATCTCGCTGTTCGCGCCGGGCCGCGGTCTGCGGCGCGCCGAGTTCTCGGCCATGGCGCGGACCGGCGGCCCCGGGGGCTTTGCCGTGTCGGTGACGCTCGCCTGCGACGGGGCCGAGCATCGCCTCGGAACGGGGTGCGAGCCGCCGGGCTTCGATCGACGCACCGTGCGGCTCTGCCGGATCGATGGGGCGCCCGCGCCTTCCCCCGTAGCCTTCTCGGAATTCCTGCGCGTGGTCTGGCTGACGCCGGACCTCGACGGGCTGTTCCGTGGACCGGCAGGCGATCGCCGCCGCTTCCTCGACCGGCTGGTGCTCGCCGTGGATGCCAGCCACGGCGCCCGCGTCTCGGCGATGGAGCGGGCGTTGCGCTCGCGCAACCGCCTGCTGGAGGAGCGGCCGAACGACGGCCAGTGGCTCGACGCGATCGAGCGCGAGGCGGCCGAGCTCGGCGTCGCGGTGGCCTTGGCCCGCCGCGAAACCGCCGAGCGCCTCGACCGCCTGATCGCGCAAGGCCGCGACGACGCCCAGCCCTTCCCCTGGGCGGCCTTGCGGCTGGAGGGCGACCTCGACGACCTCGTCGCGGTCTGGCCGGCGATCGAGGCCGAGGACCGCTTCCGCCTCGCGCTTGCCCGAGGCCGCCACCGCGACCGCGCCGCCGGCCGGACGCTGATCGGGCCGCAGACCACCGACCTCGTCGTCCGCCACGGGCCCAAGGACGTGCCGGCCGCGACCGCCTCGACCGGCGAGCAGAAGGCGCTGCTGATCGGTCTCGTGCTGGCCCATGTCCGCCTCGTGCGGACAATGAGCGGGATCAGCCCGCTGATCCTGCTGGACGAGGTCGCCGCCCACCTCGACCCGCGCCGCCGCGCCGGCCTGTTCGAGGCGCTGGACGCCCTGCCGGGGCAGGTGTTCCTGACGGGCGCGGACCCCGCCGCGTTCGAGGGCCTGGGAGACTCGGCCGAGATCGTGCGGATCGGCTGATCGCCCTCGACGCGTCGGGCTCAAGCCATCGCGGATCGGATGTCGGTGCGCGAGAAATCGTCACCGATGAACAGCAGGGGCACCTCGTGGACGCGTGCGCAGGCATAGGCGAAGCAGTCACCGAAATTGAGCTGCGCGGGATGGCCGCGGCCCTTGCCGTAGCAGGCATGGGCGGCGAGAGCGGCGCGGCTCTCGGCGGCGGCGATCGGCACCAGCCGGACGCCGGCGGCCTGGAGGAACCGCTCCACCTGCGATTGCGAGACCGCGATGTCCTGTTTCAGTTTGCGCGAGAGCGCGGAAACGGTCTCGAAGATGGCGAGCGCCGAGGTGATCGGCGCCTCGGCGTCTTCGAGGCATCGGATCAGGGTCGTACCCTCCGGCTCCGCACTCAGGATCGCGACCATGGCGGAGGCATCGAGGAACATTACGCGTCGTTCAGGCCGTCGTAGAAAGCCTTGTCGGCCTCCAACCCCGTCCTCGGCACGGCGGCGATCTCGTCGAGCAGGGGCCGCAGCCGTTCGGCCAGCGGGACCATGCGATCCCGCCGTTCCAGCTCGTTGGCCAGCGCCAATCGCACGGCTTCGGTCTTGCTGACGCGGGCCAGGGAAGCCAGCTTGTCGGCGAGGCGATTGACCTCCTCGCTTCGGATATTCAGGGGCATCGTGCGCGCCTCCGTGTAGGCAGACGAACACTAATGTATACGCACCGTGGCGGCAAGCCGCGGCATCACCCGGGACAGGCATGACCTCACGACTCGACGACGCTCGGCGCGCCCTCAAGACCACCTTCGGCTACGACGATTTCCGCCCCGGTCAGGCCGAGGTGATCGGCGCCGTCCTCGACGGGGCCGACGTGTTCGCGGTGATGCCCACGGGCTCGGGCAAGTCGATGACCTACCAACTCCCGGCGCTGGTGGAGGATTCGCTCACCGTCGTGGTCTCGCCGCTGATCGCGCTGATGCATGATCAGGTGCAGCAGATGCGCGGTTTTGGCGTGGCCGCCGCCACCCTGAACTCGTCGGTGGCCGAATCCGCCTCTCGCGAGACGTGGCGGATAATCCGCGCGAACGAATTGCGGCTGCTGTTCGTCTCGCCCGAGCGGCTGCTGATGGAGGGCTGCATGGAGGCCCTGCGCGGGGCCGGCGTGCGGCGGCTCGCCGTCGACGAGGCGCACTGCGTCTCGCAATGGGGCCACGATTTCCGGCCCGAGTATCGCGCGATCTCGCGCGCCCGCGAGGCGCTCGGCGACGTCCAGACCGTTGCGCTCACCGCCACCGCCGACAAGGCGACGCGGGCCGAGATCGCCGAGCGGCTGTTTCCCGAAGGCCGCGACCTGCGGACCTTCGTGCACTCCTTCGACCGGCCGAACATCGGCCTGACGTTTGCCGCCAAGGACAACCCGACCCGGCAGATCGAGCGGTTCCTGAAAGCGCGGCGCGCGGAGAGCGGGATCATCTACTGCTCGTCGCGCAAGCGCACGGAGCAGTTGGCTGAGTCCCTGAAGAAGGACGGCTTCAATGCGTATCCCTACCATGCCGGCCTCGACCAGGGCACGCGGATGAAGAACCAGGACACCTTCCTCCAGGAGGACGGGGTGGTGATGACCGCCACCGTCGCCTTCGGCATGGGCATCAACAAGCCGGACGTGCGCTTCGTCTGCCACGCCGACATGCCGGGCAACGTCGAGGGCTACTACCAGGAGATCGGCCGCGCCGGCCGCGACGGCCTGCCCGCCGACACGCTGACCCTCTACGGCCTCGACGACATGGCGCTCCGCCGCCGCCAGATCGACGAGAAGGAGGTGCCCGACGAGCGCCGCCGCGTCGAGCGGAGGAAGCTCGAGGCGATGATTTCGCTATGCGAGGGCGCGGCCTGCCGCCGGCAGTCGCTGCTCGCCTATTTCGACGAGGCGAGCGGCCCGTGCGGCCGGTGCGACCTCTGCCGCGGCGGCGTCTCGCTGATCGACGGCACGGTCGCGGCGCAGAAGATCCTCTCGGCGATCGTGCGCACCGGGCAGCGCTACGGCGCGGCCTACGTCTGCGACGTGGTCCACGGGAAGGAGAGCGAGCCGATCCGCCGCAACGGCCACGCGCAGCTCAAGACCTTCGGCGTCGGCGCCGACAAGCCGGTGGCGGCGTGGCGGGCGATCCTGCGCCAGCTCTTCGCCGCGGGCGCCGTCGCCGAGAACGCCGACGGCTTCGGCGGCCTCACCATGACCGACAAGGGCGAGGCGATCCTGTTCGGCCGCGAGCCGGTGCAACTCCGTCCCGATCCCGAGCCGAAGGCGGCCGAGCCGCGCGAGCGCCGCCGCGCGGCCACGCGCGATGCCGGGTCGGATGCCCTGAGCGAAGCCGACGAGGCGCTGTTCCAGCACCTGCGGGGCCTGCGCGCCACGATCGCGCGGGCCGACAACATCGCCGCCTTCATGGTGTTTCCCGACCGCACCCTGATCGAGATGGCCAAGGGCAAGCCGGTCGATCTCTACGCGCTGCGCACCGTCCACGGCGTCGGCGAGCGCAAGCGCGAGGCCTACGGGGAGCGCTTCGTCGCGGCGATCGCCGAGTTTTTGGCGCATCCGCCGGCCGCGTGAGGCGGTTTCCGGATGAATGGTTCGGTGGCGCGCCGATGTCCCGGACGCCTGGAGCGCGAGCGGCGGGTGATCCGGGACGTAAGCGCAACGTAGGGCCGCATCGGCGGTTCGACACGAACGGCGCAGGTGTTATCGACCCTTCGCTGGGTCTCCTTGCCGGGTCCTGGATCGGGCTCCGCCGACGCTCCACCCGTCCGGGGAAACGCGCGCTTCGGGAGCCAAACGGATCGACCGGAAACGGTATGCCTCTGATCACAAGGAACCCCGGATCGAGCGCGGGTCCCCTCTCCCGTCCGGGAGAGGGACAGGGTGAGGGGCGCGGACTGTCCCGATAGACTTGGTCCCTCACCCCAACCCGCTCCCGAATGGGAGAGGGGGCCTGTCGCGCCGCCTGGGATTCGCTCGGTGACGCTGTATATGAGGCGCGCCCATGCCCTTTCGCTCGTGCCGACGCCGATTCGTCGTGTAGGCACCTGCCCCCGCCGTGCCCGCCGTACCGAACGGATCGTTTCGTCATTACCCGATTCAGCGATCCACCGGCCTCGACCCCTGCGCCGCGCGACCGGCAGGGGCGCGGGTCCGTTCTCGTAAGGGGGGACGGGCAGGAGGCGGGGCGTGGGCTCTCCGGACAAGTCACGTCCGTCACCTCAACGCCTTCCCCCTGGGAGAGACAGCCGTCCGACGCCGATCACCGAAGCACCGCCGCGCGCCAAGTCTTCTACCTCCCCGGCTTCGATCCCCGCGAGCCCGAGACCTACTGGGGCCTGTTCCGGCGCGAGAGCCGGCTGACGGCCGCGCGCCGCGGGCTCGACATCGCGGTGGGCGATGCGGTTCGCGCGGCCGACGGGCTGAGCCTCGACTGGACCATCGACTCCGCCGGGACGCGCACCCGCTACGGCCTGCTGCGCTGGGACGACATCGTCCGCGCCCGGTTTCCTCGGCCCGACTGGCGCCGGCTCGCCGCGGTGCCGGCGCTGCTGCGGCGGCTGCGGCGCTCGGGCTACGAGCGTCGCCTGCGCCGGGAGGCGCGCAGCTTCGCCCTGGTGATCTTCGGGGTCCACTACCTCTACCTGCTGTTCGTCGCTCTCAGCCTCGGGGCGGGCTGCCTGCTGCCGCTCCTGCTGCCCGCGGCTCTGCGCCCGTGGTCGCTCGTCGCCGTGCCGGTCGCGGCCTACGCCATCCTCGCCGCGCTGATGGCGATCACCCGCGGACGACCGTTCTACTGCGCCCACCTCGTCGACGACACCGCGTTCACCCACGACCACGCCGCGGGCCGCGAGCCGCGGATGCCGCCCCGCCTCGACGCGCTCGCCGCCCGCATCCGTGCGGCGGAGGGGACCGCCGACGAGATCGTGGTGATCGGCCATTCCTCGTCGAGCTTCCTCGGCATCGAGCTGCTCGACCGGGTGCTCGCGGCCGACCCCGGATTCGGCACCCGCGGGACGCCGGTCTCGTTCGTGACGCTCGGCAGCGTGATCCCGTGGATCGCACTGGATGCCCCCGCCTCCGGGATGCGCGCGGCGCTGGCGCGGGTGGCGGCCGCCGGCCACATCGGCTGGCTCGACGTGCGCGCGCCCTGGGACTGGCTGTCGATCCACCTGCGTGATCCGCTTACCGCCTCCGACGTGCCCTCGCCGGGCAAGGGCCGGCCGGCGACGATCTACGTGCGCCTGGAGGACCTGATCGAGGCCAGGCTCATCCGGCGCCGGCGCTGGAACCTGTTCCGGATGCACTTCCAACTGCTGATGTCGAGCCGCGACAGGCAAGGGTTCGACTACCTCGCCTTCGTGACCGGACCGGAGCCGGTGCATGCGACGATCGAACGGCTCGGGACGGCGCAGGCCGGATTCGCACCCGGGATGGCGGTCCGGATCGAAGCCTGAGCAGTCCGCGCCTTGGACGGAAACCTTTGTTCCACCAATCGATTGTTGCCAGCGCGGTCGCTTACCCTCTACAGGCGCACTGGCATCGTTCCTGCCGCCGGCCTGCGCGTTCCCGTGCTCTGCATCGACCGGACCGCCCGTGCCGGGGTCGCGGTTCTTCGGGTCCTCCTTCTTTCGAGACCTCCATGTTCCGAAACGATGTCCCGATCACCGCCGAGCTCGTCCGCCAGCACGGCCTGACGCCGGAGGAATACGACCGCTTCCGTGGCCTGATCGGGCGCGATCCCACGTTGACCGAACTCGGCATCGTCTCGGCGATGTGGAACGAGCACTGCTCCTACAAGTCATCGCGAAAACACCTGCGCGGGCTGCCGACCACGGGCGCGTGCGTGATCCAGGGGCCGGGGGAGAACGCGGGCGTCATCGACATCGGCGACGGGCTCGCCTGCGTGTTCAAGATGGAGAGCCACAACCACCCGAGCTTCATCGAGCCCTACCAGGGCGCGGCGACCGGCGTCGGCGGCATTCTTCGCGATGTCTTCACGATGGGGGCCAGACCCATCGCCGCCCTCAATGCCCTTCGCTTCGGCTCGCCCGACCATCCCCGCACCCGCCACCTTGTCTCGGGCGTAGTCGCCGGCATCGGCGGCTACGGTAACTCCTTCGGCGTGCCGACGGTGGGGGGCGCGTTAGGATTCCATCCGCGCTACGACGGCAACATTCTGGTCAACGCCATGGCGGTCGGCCTCGCGAAGACGGATGCGATCTTCTACGCGGCGGCGTCGGGCGTCGGGAATCCGATCGTCTATCTCGGCTCGAAGACCGGCCGCGACGGCATCCACGGCGCCACCATGGCGTCGGCCGCGTTCGACGCCGAGACCGAAGCCAAGCGCCCGACCGTGCAGGTCGGCGACCCCTTCGCGGAAAAGCTCCTGCTGGAGGCCTGCCTCGAACTGATGGCGTCGGGCGCCGTCGTCGCGATCCAGGACATGGGGGCTGCCGGGCTCACCTGCTCGGCGGTCGAGATGGGCGCCAAGGGCGACCTCGGGGTGGAGCTCGACATCGAGAAGGTGCCGGCGCGCGAGGACGGCATGACGCCCTACGAGATGATGCTCTCGGAGAGCCAGGAGCGGATGCTGATGGTGCTCAAGCCCGGCATGGAAGCACAAGCCGAGGCGATCTTCGTGAAGTGGGGCCTCGACTTCGCGGTGATCGGGCGCACCACCGACACGCTCCGCTTCGTCGTGAAGTGGCACGGCGAGACGGTGGCCGACCTGCCGATCAAGGAACTCGGCGACGAGGCGCCGCTCTACGACCGGCCGCACGTCGCCGGCACCCACCGGCCCGTGATCGCCGCCGCCGACGTGCCCGCGCCGGCCTCGTTGACCGATGCGTTGAAGCGCCTCGTCGGCTCGGCCGAGCTGTGCTCGAAGCGCTGGGTCTACGAGCAGTACGACCACTTCATCGGCGGCAACACCGTCCAGAAACCCGGCGGCGATGCCGCGATCGTGCGCGTCGAGGACGGGCCGAAGGGACTCGCGCTCACCGCCGACGTGACGCCGCGCTACTGCGAGGCCGACCCCGTCGAGGGCGGCCGGCAGGCGGTGGCCGAGGCGTGGCGCAACATCACCGCGGTGGGTGGGCGCCCGCTCGCGATCACCGACAACCTGAACTTCGGCAACCCGGAGAAGCCCGAGGTGATGGGCCAGCTCGTCGGCTGCCTCCAGGGTATCGGCGAGGCGTGTCGCGCGCTCGACTTCCCGGTCGTGTCCGGTAACGTCTCGCTCTACAACGAGACCAACGGGGTCGGTATCCTGCCGACGCCCACCATCGGCGGCGTCGGCGTGCTCGACGACGTCGCGCGCCACGCCACCATCGCGTTGAAGCGGGAGGGCGACGTGCTCGTGCTGGTCGGCGCGGCGGAAGGCTGGCTCGGGCAGTCGATCTACCTCGCCGTCATCGAGGGCCGCGAGGCGGGGGCGCCGCCCCCCGTCGACCTCGCGATCGAGCGCCGCAACGGCGACTTCGTGCGCGGGCTGATCACCGCGGGCCTCGTCGACACGGTCCACGACCTGTCGGACGGGGGGCTCGCCGTGGCCGTGGCCGAGATGGCGATGGCGGGCGGCGTCGGCGCGACGCTGCCCGGGGCGCCCGCGGGCATGCCCGCCCACGCCTACCTGTTCGGCGAGGACCAGGGCCGCTACCTGATCGCCGTCGAGGCAGAGGCCGCCACGGATATCCTCTACAGCGCCTCGGCGCAGGGGATCGACGCGGCCGTGGTCGGCGTGACGGAAGGCGACGGTTTGACCCTGCCGGGGGGCGAGAGCATATCGGTGGCCGAGCTTCGCGCGAGCCACGAGGGCTGGCTGCCCGCCTACATGGCGAGCCTGCCGGCCGCCGCCTGACCGTCACCTGAGGAACCGACCCGATGCCGATGGATGCGCGCGAGATCGAGGCGATGATCCGGCAGGCGCTGCCCGACGCCCAGGTCGAGATCAAGGATCTCGCCGGCGACGGCGACCACTACGCCGCCACCGTCCTGTCCACGGCGTTCAAGGGCAAGACCAGGGTCGCCCAGCACCAGATGGTCTACGGCGCGCTCCAGGGGCGGATGGGGGGCGTGCTCCACGCCCTTGCGCTGACGACGGGCGTCCCGCAGGATTAGATATCCGTTCGACTGTGGTGCCGATGGACCAGCCGAGCCTCTACGACGACGACATCGTGACCTGGGCCGAGCAGCAGGCGGCAGGCTTGCGTGCGCTTGCGGCCCGTCCGGAACTGTCGAACGCACTCGATTGGGAGAACCTTGCCGAGGAGGTCGAGAGCGTGGGGCGGTCTCACGTTCAAGCTGTCGAAAGCCTTCTCGTCCAGACGCTCGCGCATCTTTTAAAGCGAATTTCAGCACCGGACGCGCCGGCTAGTCCGCACTGGCGCCAAGAAATCATGACCTTCCAGATCGCGGCGTTCGCGCGTTACGAGAACTCCATGCATCAGCGCATCCGCTGGAAGAAGGTCTGGAAGTCGGCAATGGTGCTCGCCGATTCCAACCTTCTACCTTACGGCAATGCCCTTCTGCCGGGCCTGCCCCGTGATTGCCCAATCGAGCCGGATGCGTTGCTGGTCGATCCATTCGACCTTGATACTGCGCTGCTCCGGATTGCCCAATCGACCAGGCAGATTGGAGCCTCCACGCCTTGAACGTCATCGCCACAGCCGCCACCATAACCCGATAACGATCAACGAGGACCGAACCCCATGACCGACGTCAACGCTGCAATCGAGACCGAGATCAAGTCCCAGGACGTGGTGGTGTTCATGAAGGGCACGCCCTCGATGCCGCAATGCGGCTTCTCGGGGCAGGTGGTGCAGATCCTCAACTACCTCGAAGTGCCGTTCAAGGGCGTGAACGTGCTGGCCGATGCCGGCATCCGCGACGGCATCAAGGCCTACTCCAACTGGCCGACGATCCCGCAGATCTACGTGAAGGGCGAGTTCGTCGGCGGCTGCGACATCACCCGCGAGATGTTCCAGTCGGGCGAACTCCAGACCTTCCTCGCCGAGAAGGGCGTGCCGGTGAAGGCCGCTGCGGCCTGATCGCCGCGCGATTTGGACGACGAAAGGGCGCCGCGGCGCCCTTTTTCGTGTCCGGGCCGCGCAACATTCGAAGCCGCCGCCGCTTGCTTCCGAGAACGATGCATCGGGATCGGTGGTCATGCACGACGTCATCATCGTCGGCGGCGGTCCCGCCGGCCTCAATGCGGCACTGATCCTCGGCCGTTGCCGCCGGAGCGTTCTGCTCTTCGACCACGGCACGCCGCGCAATGCCGTTGCCCCACTCACCTGGGGCGTGTTCACCCGCGACGGCACGCCGCCGGGCGCGCTGCGCGCCCTGGCCCGGGCGGATCTCGCCCGCTACGAGACGGTCACGCTGCGCGTGGCCGAAATCGTTGTGGCGCGCGCTGTCGAAGGCGGCTTTGAAGTCGAAGCCGCCGACGGCACGACGGCGCGCGGGCGCCGCCTGATCCTGGCGACCGGCCTGTACCAGGACATCCCCGAGATCGAGGGGTTTTCCCGGTACTGGGGCACGGGCGTCCATACCTGCCCGTACTGTGACGGCTACGAGGCGCGCGACCGGGAGGTCGCGGTCTACGCCCACGGTCCGGCCGCGAAGGGCGTCGCCCTGGAACTCACCGCCTGGACTGGCAGCATCGCCCTCTGCACCGACGGGCGGCCGACCGACCTGTCCGAGGACGACCGCGCCCGCCTGTCCCGCAACGGCGTGCGGGTGGTGGAGGCGCCGATCGCGCGCCTCGACGGCGATGCGGACGGGCCGACGCATCTCGTCCTCGCGGACGGTGCCATCCTGCCCTGCCGGGCGGTCTTCCTGATGCCGATGGGTGTCCGGCCCTCCGACCTGATTCGTCAGCTCGGCTGCGAGTTGAACGCGGCGGGCGTCGTTCCGACCCGCGACTACGAGCAGACCAACGTCCCGGGCCTGTACGTGGCGGGCGATGCCTCGCGGCGGGTCCAGTTCGCGATCGTGGCCGCCGCCGAGGGCGCCATGGCGGCCTTCGCCATCAACACCGAGTTGCTGCGCGAAGACACCCGCTGATACGGACGGACCTGCGCCGGACAGCGTGGGGCGAGCGCGCACGCAGGACCGGACGACGCAGCCGCGCGGACGAAACGCCTCCCTCCAGCCTTTCGGACGCGTTTCGGGTGGCTTGCGTAGTCTTGCAGGCTGTCGGAAACACAAGTCGGCGTGCGATTTCGCACTGTGATCCGGCGCGCGCAATGCAATCGTTAAAAAACGGTGTCGGACCGAAAACATTCGGAACTTGTTCAGGCTGTCCCCGTTACTCCCGCACGGCCCAGGTTTGGTGGGCCGGCGGTGCTCCCGCTCCGCTGTCCCTGCAAGGCCGGTCATGCCCGTCTTCGAAGCCAAGAACCTGGGTCCGCAGTTCGAGGGTCAGGCCCTTCTCGCGGCCATCCTGCATCCCACCCGTGCCGCCCAGACGCGCGCCCTGACCCATGGCCGGCAGCGTGCCGAGCGGGCCTCGGCGATGGCAGATCCGATGACGGTCGAGCCGCGATACCCCGTCACGGTGGGCAGTCTGACGTCGACCTCGATTGCATCGACGTAACGTTCGCCCTGGTCTGCCAAGGTCTCACCAGGGCTGATGCGTGATGACGCCCTGACGGGTTACGACGACCCAATCGCGCCCGCGCCTCTCTACGGCCTCCACCCGCCCGACTCCCGGAATCGTATCCCCCGCTGCCACCTCGATGAGGCGGCGTCGGCGATCCTCCAGCATGGCAGTCCCGTCGTAAACGTCGCGCACGGCCCACGATTCGAGGGGCGTCGGCTTAGGCTTGGCCTCGGTGATGCTTCCGGTCTGGCCCGGCTCGACCTTGCTCGGGGACGCTGCCGCGGCCGGTCGCCTCTCAGCCTGCGCGGCAAGCGAGGACAAGCGCGCGCCCTGTTCATGTTCGGCTTGGTCGATCCGCTCGCCGAGCGCGACGATCCGCGCGGTCAGCGCCTGCTCGACCTTACCCATCCTGTCGATCAGCCCGACCCCTCGGGTCCGCGCCTCGCCGCGGGCACTCTCCGCACTCTCCCTGAGGGCGGTCAACGACTTCCCCAGGCGATCGACGTCGACAGCAAGGCCTGCGGCCTCCAGGCGGTGTGACTCGAGCCCGGCACGAACCTCCGTCAGGGCGGCGCCGGTGTGATCGGCGCGCTCGGGCACCGCGAGCACGGCGGCGGCGGCGCCGAGGACCGCACCGAGGACGATGCCCGCACCGGCGACGCCGATCATCAGGGCGTCGATGGGGCGCGTCCGCCCCGCGCCGGTCGGCACGCTTGCTTCCGTGTCGGCGGCTTTCCCCGCTGCCGAGGTTTTCTCCGTACCCTGGCCGCCCGAGACCGCGGCCCTCAGGAGAGCGTCCGGCGAGGCGATGACGGCGGTCCCGTCCGTGGCCGCATCGATGGTCGTCGTCATGGCCCTCACCCCCGCTTCCGGCATGGCTGTCGAAAGCTTCGGTTAAGGACGTTTGTTTACCGAAGGGTTACCGCCTCACGCGGCGAGCCCGCGCTTGCGCAGCAGCGGTTCGGTGCTCGGCAGGCGCCCGCGGAAGCGCGTGTAGGCCTCGCGCGGGTCGCGCAGGTTGCCGGCGCCGTAGACGTACTTGCGCAGGCGGCCTGCCGTGTCTGGATCGAAGATGTCGCCGGCCTCGCGGAACGCGTCGAAGGCGTCGGCGTCGAGCACCTCCGACCACAGGTAGCTATAGTAGCCCGCCGCGTACCCGTCGCCGGAGAAGATGTGGGCGAAGTGCGGGCTGCGGTGGCGCATGGTGATCTCGGCCGGCATCGCGATGCGCTGAAGCGCGTCGGCCTCGAAGGCCGGCACGTCGAGGCCGCCCTCCCCCTGCGCCGACAGGTGCAGCGTCATGTCGACGATGGCCGACGCCGTGTACTCGACGGTGGCGAAGCCCTGGTTGAACGTCCGCGCCGCCAGGAGCTTCGCGAGCAGGGCCTCCGGCATCGGCGCGCCCGTGCGGTGGTGGCGGGCGTGGGCGCGCAGCACCTCAGGCTGCTCCAGCCAGTGCTCGTAGAGCTGCGACGGCAGCTCGACGAAGTCGCCCGAGACCGCGGTGCCGGCGAGCAGCGGGTAGGTCACGTCGGACAGGAGCCCGTGCAGGGCGTGGCCGAACTCGTGGAACAAGGTGCGGGCGTCGTCGAAGGAGAGGAGCGAGGCCTGTCCTGCGGGAGCCCGCGAGAAATTCATCACGTTGACGATGATCGGCTTCACGTCGCCGGTGAGCCGCTCCTGCGAGCGGAACGCGCTCATCCAGGCGCCGCTGCGCTTCGAGGAACGGGCGAAGTAGTCGCCGAGGAAGGTGCCGACCTCGCTGCCGTCACTGTCCGAGACGCGCCACGCGCGCACGTCCGGGTGGTAGCGCGGCACGTCCCGCAATTCCGCGAACGCGAGGCCGAACAGGCGCGAGGCCGTGTCGAAGGCCGCCGCGATCACGCGGTCGAGGGGCAGGTAGGCCTTGATCTCGCTCTCGTCGAGGTCGTGCTCGGCGCGCCGCAGCTTCTCGGCGTAGTGGCGCCAATCATGCGCCTGGAGGGCGAAGTTGCCGCCTTCGGCCTGCACCAGGGCCTGGAGCCGGTCGCGCTCGGCGCCCGCGCGCTGCCGGGCGGGCGTCCAGACCGCGCGCAGCAGGTCCATGGCGGCGTCGGGCGTCGCCGCCATGGTGTCGTCGAGCTTGAAGTGGGCGAAGCTGTCGAACCCGAGGAGCCGCGCGCGCTCGGCCCGAAGCCGCACGATCTCGGCGATGATCCCGCGGTTGTCGGTGGCGCCCCCGCCCTCGCCCCGGCGGATCCAGGCCTCGTAGGCGCGCTCGCGCAGGTCCCGCCGGGTGGAGAACACCAGGAACGGCTCGATCAGCGAGCGCGACAGGGTGATGACGTGCCCGTGCTCGCCCCCACGCTCGGCCGCCGCATCCGCCGCCGCCGCGCGCAGGAAGTCCGGCAGGCCGGCGAGGTCGTCCGCGCCGTCGAGCGGCAGCACGAACCCGCTCTCGTCGGCCAGCAGGTTCTGGCTGAACTGCGTGCCGAGTTCCGACATCCGCGCCGCGATTTCGGCGACCCGAAGCTTGGCCTCCGGGCCGAGATCGGCGCCGGCGCGGCGGAAGCGGGTGCGGTAGCGGTCGAGCACCCGCCGCTCCTCGTCGCCGAGGGCCTCCGCGTCCGCATCCACCGCGGAGATGCGCGCCCAGAGACCGGGATTGAGGTAGATCGCGCTGCCGTGGCGCGCGAGCCGCGGGCCGATCGCCCGCTCGACCGCCTGCAGGTCCGGGTTCGTGTGGCTACCGGTGAGGTTGTAGAACACCCCCGCCACCCGATCGAGGGCGAGGCCGGCCCGCTCCATCGCCGCGAGGGTGTTGGCGAAACTCGGTGCGGCGGTCTCGGTCGCGATCGCCGCGATCTCCGCGTCGTGGGCGGCGAGCGCCGCCTCGAAGGCCGGCAGGAAGTGCTCGGGCCGGATGCGCTCGAACGGCGGCAACCCGTAGGGCGTGCCCCAGGCGCCCTCGGAGAAGGGGTTGTCGCGGGGCAGGCCGTCGAGCTGGGGCGTCGGTGCTACGGGCATTCCGGTTCTCGTCCTTGGGTGCGTTCGCCGACGGGGTGCCGGGCCGGGCCGCGGGCGCGAAGCCGCGGGGGCGGCCTCGTCACGGGAGGTGTTCCGTTAGATAGGCGATCGCGCGCGCGGTGGCATCCGCGGCCTTGCCCGCGGCCGCGAACACCCCGATTGTGCCCGCCCGTCGCAGTCGATCGTTTCGCGCGAAGCGGCCGGGTGGGATGGGGTCATGGGTTCGGATCGCTCTCGCCGCGCCGCGGCGCTCGCCCTCGCGGGCCTCCTGCTTGCCACGGCCGCCGGGGACGGTGCGAGGGGGCAGGCGCGCGAGCGGCCGCCCGAGGCGACGGTCCCGGCAATGCCACTGCCGCCCGAGCGCCCGGCCGAGCTGACGCCCCCGGCTCCGATCTCCGCCCCGGTGCAGACGCCCCGCGAGGCCCCGCTTCCGCCGGCGCGCCCGCCCGAACTCACGCCTGCGCCTCCGGCACCCACGGAAGCCGCGGACACGAAGCCCGGCGCGATGCCGATGCCCCCGCCCCTGCCGCCGGAACGCCCGACGGACCTGTCGGGCGCAGCAGCGCTGGCGCTCAAGGTCGCGGCCCCCGACGACACCGCCTGCCGCGTGCGCCTCAAGCGCCTCGGCGTCGCCTTCGAGGTGCTTCCGCCGATCGTGAACGGCCAGTGCGGCGCGCCGCTGCCGCTCAAGCTCACCGGCCTCGGCGACGGCGTCGGCCTGCCGCAATCCGCGACGCTGACCTGCCGGGCCGCCGAGGGGCTGGCCCGGTGGGCGACCGAGGTGCAGGCGGCGGCCGAGCGCGACCTGAAGCAGCCGCTGAAGGGGATCGAGCTCAGCACCTCCTACGAGTGCCGCGGCCAGAACCACGATGCCGAGGCCAAGCTCAGCGAGCACGCCTTCGCCAACGGCATCGACGTGATGGGCTTCACGTTCACGGGGCGCGCGCCGATCCCCGTCGGGCCGATGCCGGACGGGTCGATGGAGGGGCGCTTCCTCGACGCGGTGCGCTCGCAGGCGTGCGGGTTCTTCCGCACCGTCCTCGGCCCCGGCGCGAACGCCGAGCACGGCAACCACTTCCACCTCGACGAGCGCGAGCGCAGCGGCGGCCACCGGCTCTGTCAGTAGGCCGCGGCGCGCGGCGCGTGCGTGCGCAATCCTGTGGGTGGCGGATCATGGCGCCGGAACGCCGACGCGTCTTGGATGCTTGTCGCGTCGGAGCGGATCGGCTCCGGGAGTCACAATCCATCATGACGCGCGCGCACTCGATGCGGGCCGGCCTCGCGGCCGTCGCGGTTTCCTGCATCGCCCTTCCCCACCTGACGGGGGCCGCCCGCGCGGCGAAGGGCGACGCGCCCGCACCCTTGAACGCCGAGGCGATCACCGGCGCGACCTTCGCGGCCCCGGCGAAGGACGAGTCGAAGAAGAAGGCGGCCGAGACCGGGAAGGCGGGCGACCGGCCGGACCCGCTGACGATCAAGGTGCAGGTGCTCCTCGACCGGGCGCGGTTCTTCCCCGGCGCGATCGACGGGCGCGACGGCGAGAACCTTCAGGGTGCGCTCTCGGCCTTCGCCGTGGCGCAGGGGCTGCCCGCGACGAAATCCCTCACGCCGGAGGTCTTCGAGAAGCTCGCGGCCCCGGGCGGCGCGCCGGTGGTGGGCGACTACACGCTCACCGACGCCGACGTCGCCGGGCCCTACGTCGACAAGATCCCCGCGAAGATGGAGGAGCAGGCCGATCTCAAGGCGATGAGCTACACCAACCCCCGCGAGATGCTGGCCGAGCGCTTCCACATGAGCCGCGACCTCGTGAGCGAGCTCAACCCGGACAAGCCCCTCGACAAGGCCGGCACGGTGATCCTCGTCGCGGGGGTGGAGCCGATGGGCACCGACAAGCCGAAGGCCAAGGATGTGCCGGGCGCTCTGAAGGTGGAGCGCGTGGAGATCGACAAGACGCACCACGACGTGCGCGCGTTCGGGCGGGACGGCAAGCTCGTGGCCTACTATCCGGCCTCGATCGGCAGCGAGGAGAAGCCGGCCCCGAGCGGCGAGACCAAGGTCAAGAGCGTGGCCTTCGAGCCGTTCTACACCTACGACCCGAAGTACCGCTTCAAGGGCGTGAAATCGCGCGAGAAGTTCTCGATCCGGCCTGGGCCCAACAACCCGGTCGGCCTCGTCTGGATCGACCTCGCACTGCCCTCCTACGGCATCCACGGTACGCCCGAGCCGGAGAAGGTCGGCAAGACCGAGTCGCACGGCTGTATCCGCCTGACCAACTGGAACGCCCGCGACCTCGCCGCCCACGTGGCGAAGGGCACCAAGGTCACCTTCAAGGACGATTAGGTTGCGGTTCTCAGCGGCGCAGCAGGCTGGCTGTTGCCACCATGGCGGCGTCGCACAGGAAGGCGAGCGCGGCGGTGGCTGCGGCCCCCTGGAGCATCGGCACGGTGTTCTGGTTCTGCAGGCCGGCGACGATCGGCGTGCCGAGGGTCGCGGCGCCCGCGAGCGCACCGACCGCGACGGTCGCGACCGCCAGTACCAGGGCGGTGCGCAGGGTCTCGACGATGGCGGGTGCGGCCAGCGGCAACTCGACGCGGGCGAGCGTCTGCCCCGGCGTCAGGCCCATGGCGGTGGCCGCCTCGCGGGCGTCCGCCGGCACCCCCTCGATGGCGCCGACCGTGCCGCGCAGCGTCGGCATGATCCCGTAGAACACCAGCGCCAGGAGCGTCGGCGGTCCGCCGAAGCCGAGCACCGGCAGGGCAAGCGCCACGACGACGACCGGGGGCACCGCCTGCGCCGCGGCGGCCAGCGCGTCGATGCCGCCGCGCAGCGCACCCGCGTCGGGCCGGGTCGCGAGGATGGCGAGCCCGATTCCGGCGAGCGCCACGAGCCCGAGCCCGACGCCCGCCAGCATCAGGTGGTGGAGCGCCAGCGCGGCGAGGTAGGCCGGAGGCAGCGCCCGCCGCGGCGCCTCGCCGAGGCCGGCGACGATCGCCACGGCCACGGTGGGATGGCTCAGCCCGGCCAGCACCAGCCCGCTGGCCAGCGCGCCGAGCGCCGGGCGAAGGCGCGCCAGGACGCTCATGCGCGCCACCGCCGAGCCGCGTCTTCGGCCAAGCTCAGGCCGCGCTCGACCGCCAGCGATAGGACGATGATCGGGATCGCGCCGAGGAGGATGAGGTCGGGGGCGAACTGCGCCATGCCGTCGAACACGATCCCGCCGAGGCCGCCGGCGCCGACCAGCGCCCCCAGCGTCGCGAGGCCGATGCCCTGCACGCAGGCGACCCGCAGCGCCCCGATCAGCACGCCGGCTCCGATCGGCAATCGGATGTCGAGGAGGATCTGCCGCGGCGTGAGGCCGAGGGCCGTTGCCGCGTCCAGGGTCGCCGGGTCCGGTGCCCGCAGCGCCAGGGCGAGGCCGCGCCACAGGGGCAGCAGCAGGTAGGCCGCGATGCCGACGAGCGCCGGCACCGGTCCGAGGGCGCTGAAGCCCGCCGCGCGCAAAGGAGGAAACGCCCGCAGGAGCCCGGAGGCGAGGGCGACCAGGGCGCCGAACAGCGCCACGGCCGGCACCACCTGGATTCCGCCGACGAGGAGTTCCGCCAAGCCCTGCCCGCGCCGCCACAGCGACAGCAGCACCGCGCCCGCGACCGCCAGCAGCACCGCGCCGCCGGACAGCAGCAGGTGCCGCACCAGCGCCTCGCCGACCGTGCCGCTGCGAGCCGCGAACTCGACGGCGAGCGAGAGCCCGTCCAGGGCACCGGTCCATCCGGCCGCGGCCACGAACAGCGCGAAGCCGACGGCGAGCCCGGCGCCGAGGCCGGGCAGGTTCGTCCGGCGCGCCAGCAGCGCCAGCCAGCCGCCGAGCAGCAGCAGCGCGTACCACGCCCCCGCGGCGAGGCCGGCCCGTGCCGCCGGCGGTTCGCCGGCGATCAGGTCGCCCGCGGTGGAACCCAGGGCGAGGATCAAGAGGGCCAGCGCCACGGCGAGCAGCGCGGTCGCTGCGCGGATGGCCACGCGCCCGCCCGTCCTCGTCAGGAGAGCTGCGCCGACCGCGACGGCCGCCACCGCCTCGATCTCCGGCCCGAAGCCGGACACCGCGAAGATCGGATCACCGACGACGAGGCGGTTCCTGGCGACCCGGAGCAGGGGCAGGGCGTAGAGCGCGGCGAGGAACGCGGCCGCCGGCAGCAGGGCGCCGAGGCGACCGCCGGCCGAGGTCTCAGGCTCCTCGCCCTGGGCGTTGGGCGCCGCGTTCGCTGGTTTCACCCCGTGCCTCAGCCGATGAAGCCGGCATCGCGCAGGTACGTCCGCGCCACGGACTCGGCCACCGCGCCGTCCACGGTGACGCGGGCGTTGAGCCGCCGCAAGCGTGCGGCATCGAGGCTCGCGAAGACCGGGTCGAGCTTCCCGCGAACCTGAGGGTATCGCTCCAGGGTCGCGGCGCGGATGACGGGTGCGACCTCGTAGACGATCTGCGCGCCCTTCGGGTCGCTCATCACGGTCAGATCGAGGGCGTCGAGAGCGCCGTCGGTTCCGTAGACCATGCCGGCGTTGACGCCGCTGATCCCCTGCGCCGCGGCGCGCGCGGTCACCGCCGTGTCGCCGCCGGGCAGGCTGATGATCCGGTCAAGCGGCAGGTCGAAGCCGTAGGCCGCCGCGAAGGAGGGCAGCGCCGCGGGGCTCTCGACGAACTCGGTCGAGGCCGCGAGCAGGATCAAACCGCGGCGGACTGCGCCAGCAAAGTCGGCCATGCTCGCCAAGTGCTCGTGCCGGGCGAGGCTCCCGCGCACCGCGATCAGCCACGTGTTGTTGGCCGGCGCCGGCCTCAGCCAGATCAGGCCGCGCGAACGATCCGCCCGCGCGATCGCGTCGTAGGCGCCCTGTGCCTGCTTCCAGACCGGGTCGGCCTCGGTGCCGGTAAAGAAGGCGCCGTTGCCGGTGTATTCGGGGTAGACGTCGACATCCCCCGATATCAGCGCCGAGCGCACGATCAGCGTCGGCCCGAGGCCGAGGCGGCGCTGCACGGGAAGGCCGAGATCCTCCAGGCACAGCGCGATCATGGCGCCGGTGAGGGCGCCCTCGGTGTCGCTCTTCGAGGCGACCACGACGGCGTCCTGCGCCCAGGCCGGACGCGCGGCGCAGGACGCCGCGAGGCCGGCGAGGATGGCGCGTCGCTGCAAGCCGCCGCCGGTCCGGTTGGCGCGGATCATGGCTTGAGGCCCGGCCGTGCGCCGCTGACCGACAACGAGCCGGCATCGGCTTCCTCGGACTGCGTCCCCCGCGCCGGGAAGGCTCGGCTCATCGTCTGAAAACTCCCTCACCCGTGCAGGCGTACAACCCTATCGCGAAATGTATCGCCATGTAACATTGCCCGACGGAGGGTCCGCGTCGAGCGCTTGACACGCCCGGCGTTCCGGGCGACGCCTCAGCCGGCACACGCCTTCCAAAGGTTGTGCCGGAGCGATGGAACCCATCGGACGGTGCGGGTTCGAGTCTGACAAGCCGCAAGGCGACGTTCCGGCGACGGGATGGATTGAAGGGAAGACATCTCGGCGTGAATGCGGCATCGAACGACGACGTCCTACAAGGTAAGCGGGTGCTCGTCGTCGAGGACGAAGCCGCGATCTCGATGCTCCTCGAGGACATGCTTCTCGATTTCGGCTGCACCGTGGTCGGCCCGGCGGCGCGGCTCTCGACGGCCCTGGAGATGGCCGAGGGCGAGAGCTTCGAGGTCGCGATCCTCGACGTCAACGTCGCGGGTGAGCCGATCTATCCGGTGGCCGAGGCCATCGTGAAGCGCGACCTGCCCCTGGTCTTCTCCACGGGCTACGGCGGCGCCGGCATCCGCGAGCCGTTCCGCGATCGCCCGGTGGTGCAGAAGCCGTTCAGCCAAGCCGACCTCAAGCGCACGCTCATCGGCGCGATCACCGCCCTGCGCGGCTGAGGCCGACGCTCCGCGTGACCGCGTCCTCCTCGCGCGAGCCGGTCTCCACCTTGCTTGAAAACGCTCAGAGACCTTCGATCGGGAACGCGTCCGGCAGGTGCATCGGCCACCGGCCGCGGCCGATGAACACCGCGTCGGCCCGGAGCGTCAGCCCAGCCGCGAACGGGTGCTTCGCAACCCAGCTCCGCACCGCGCGCGAGAACCGTCGCCGCTTCACGGCGCCGATCGCCTCCTGCGCGTCCGCCAGGGAGGCGCGCGCCTTCACCTCGACGAAGGCGATCGTGCCGCCGCGCCGCACGATCAGGTCGATCTCGCCGCCGCCGACGGCGACGCGCAGGGCCAGCGGCCGGTAGCCCTTCAGCATCAGGGCACCGAGGGCCAGCCACTCGGCCCGGCGTCCGCGCCGATCGGTGGTCCGCCGGCGCGCGGCATCAGGCGTCCGCATCGTCCGCGCGCGCCAGCGCCAGTGCGCGATTGTAGACGGCGCGCCGCGGCTGCCCGGTCTCGTCGGCGACGAGGCTCGCCGCGTCCTTGATCGAGTGGCGCGCGAGCGCCGCCCTCAGGGCCGCATCGAGCCCGGCGTCCGTCTCCGCCGTCGGCGCCTCCTCCGCTGCCGCGCCGATCACCACCACCACCTCGCCCTTCGGGGCGCCCTCCGCCGCGAAGGTCTCGTTCAGGCTGCCGAGGGTGCCGCGCCGGATCGTCTCGAACAGCTTGGTCAATTCGCGCGCCACCGCCGCCGGACGGGTGCCGCCGAGGATCGCTGCCGCGTCGGCCAGCATCTCGGGCAGGCGGTGGGGGGACTCGAACAGCACCAGCGTACCGGGGACGCCCGCCAGGGCGGAGAGCCGGTTGCGCCGGGCGCCGCCCTTCTGGGGCAGAAACCCCTCGAAGAAGAACCGGTCGGTCGGCAGGCCGGCCGCGACGATCGCCGTCATCACCGCCGAGGGTCCGGGGATCGGCGTCACGGGAAGCCCGGCCGCGATCGCCGCCTGGACCAGCTTGAACCCGGGGTCCGAGACCAGCGGCGTGCCGGCGTCCGAGACCAGCGCCAGCGCCGCGCCGTCCTGCATCCGCCGCACCATCCGCTCGCGGACGGCCTCGTTCGAGTGCTCGTGATAGGCCACCAGCGGGGTCGTGATGCCGTAGTGCATCAGCAGGGTGCGCGTGACGCGGGTGTCCTCGGCGAGCACCGCGTCGGCGGCCGCCAGCGTCGCCAGCGCCCGGATGGTCACGTCGCGCAGGTTGCCGATCGGAGTCGCGACCACGTGCAGGCCGGGCGTCAGCGGCTCGGCCTCCGTCGCGAGGCCGAAGGCCGTGAACGAGGCGCTCCGATCGGAATTCGCGGGTCTGGCGGGGCGGCGCGCGGGCTCGATTCGCTGTGTCATCGCCGGGACCTTGCCACGGCTGCCGGAGAAGCGGAATTTCCGCGGGTTGCGCGTCCGCGTTTACTTTTCGGATCTAGACTCTATTGCGTCCGACGATCGTCTGCGCGAAGGAGGCCCCTGCGATGGCGCGATCCGCTCCGAAGCGTGCCCGCGCGACGCGGACCGGCGGCGCCCTCGCGCTCGCTCTCGGCCTGAGCGCCTGCATCGGCGGCTCGGACCGGCCCCGTTCCGTTCAAGCCGCACCCTCGGGCCCGGCCGAGCGCGCGCCGCCCGTCGAGGCCGCCGCCCCGGCACCCGCACCCGGCCGTATCGGCTCGGGATCGGTCAAGGTCGCGCTGATCGTTCCGCTCTCCGGTCCCGGCGCGAACCTCGGCGTCGCACTGCGCAACGCTGCGGAACTGGCGATGGAGGAGTTCCAGCAGCCGGATCTCCAGGTCCTGGTGCGGGACGACCGCGGCACCCCGGACGGTGCCCGGGAAGCCGCCGCCGGCGTCATCGCGGAAGGGGCCGAACTGGTGCTCGGCCCGCTGTTTGCCGCCAACGTCGCCGCCGCCTCGGTGCCGGCCCGCGCCGCCGGCAAGCCGGTGATCGCCTACTCCACCGATGCGAGCGTCGCCGCGCGCGGCACCTACCTGCTGAGCTTCCTTCCGCAGGCGGAGGTCGACCGGATCGTCGACGACGCCGTGGCGGACGGGCGCCGGTCGTTTGCCGCCTTGATCCCCGAGAACGCCTACGGCAACGCGGTCGAGGCGCAGTTCCGCGAGGCGGTCGCGCGCAAGGGCGCGCGGCTCGCAGGGCTCGAGCGCTACGCGCCCGGCGCGCCGGGGCCGGCAATCGCGCGCCTCGGCGGCGTGATCGTCGGGGCTGCCGCCCAGGCCGACGCCCTGTTCCTGCCCGAGACCGCGGACGGCCTGCCGGCAGTCGCCGCGGCGCTGACCAAGGCTGGCTTCGCACCGGCGCGCATCCGGCCGATCGGCACCGCGCTGTGGAACGAGCCGCGGCTCTTCGCCCTGCCGGCCCTCCAGGCCGGCCGGTTCGCCGCACCGGATGCGGCCGGGTTCTCGGGCTTTGCCGGACGCTATCAGGCGCGCTACGGCGCGAGCCCGCCGCGCGTGGCCTCGCTCGCCTACGATTCGATCTCGCTCAGCGCCGCGCTGTCGCGCCAGTACGGCACGCAGCGCTTCGCGGAGGCCACGCTCACCAAGAATGCGGGTTTTGCCGGCATCGACGGCACCTTCCGCTTCCGTCCCGATGGGCTGAGCGACCGCGCGCTCGCCGTCCACGAGATCCGCAACAACGCCGCGACCGTGGTCAGCCCCGCCCCGCGCGCGCTCGCGAAGTCGGGCACTTGAGACTCGATCTGGATTTTCCGGTTCCAGATCGGACGGGTACTCGGCGTCGCTGAAGCTCGGCCTCGCGTTCGGCGCCGTTGCCAAGCCGTTGCGCGGCTACAACGTTCCTACAGACGTAAGTACGATGAATCGGCGGGACAGCCCGATGGTGGAACTCAAGCTCGTGCAGATCGGCAATTCCGTCGGCGTCGTCCTGCCGAAGGAGGCTCAGGCGAAGCTGAACGTGTCGAAGGGCGATACGGTGTTCCTGACCGAGGCACCCGATGGTTACCGGCTCACGCCCTACGCACCGGCCTTCGAAGCGCAGATGGCCGTGGCTCGTGCGGTGATGAAGGAGCGCCGCAACGCGCTTCGCGAACTCGCCAAGTAGGCGTCCCGAGTGCCCGTGTGGGTCGACGGGACCGTCGTTCTCGCGATCCACGACGCGCAGGTGGCGGAACACGGCGGTGCGTCAGGGGTCAGGGGTGAGGCCGCGCTCGATGCTGCGTTGAGCCGGCCTCAGAACCTTGCGATCTACGGAGAGCCGCCACCGGATCTCGCTGATCTCGCCGCGGCCTGCGCATTCGCGATCGTGCGCAACCACGCCTTCCTGGACGGCAACAAGCGCACGTCCGCCGTCGTCACCGAATTGTTCATCCGGCTCAACGAAATGCGGCTCGCAGCAGTGGATGCGGAGATCGTGCTGACTTGGTTGACCATCGCGGATGACAGCCTGGACGAATCCGCCTTCGCAGCGTGGCTGCGTTCTCGCCTGCGAGGGGCGTGACGTGTGACGGCCGCGCAGCATAGACCCGCTTGTGCAGGCGGCCGCGCTCGTGCGGGTGGAGCCTTCGCCAGCCTGCCTTACACCAAGTCTCATGGGTCATGACCCATGAGGCTCGGCGGACGACCGCCGCCCCGCAGTCGCGGGGACCAGACCTCGATGAGTCGGGCTCATCGAGGTCTGGTATCAGGCAGCGAGGTTCGCCACCACGGCGTTGAGCACGGGCGCGCCCCGCGCGGTCGCCGCGATCCGTCCGCCTGCGAGCCGCGCGACGAGCCCGTCGCCGACGAGCGCGTCGATCCGCGCGGCGTCGAGCGGCCGGCCCTTCAACGCCGCGTAGCGGGCTGGGTCGATCCCCTCGGAGAGGCGCAGGCCCATCATCAGGAACTCGTCGCCCTGGTCGGCGCCGATGAGCTGCTCGGTCTCGGCGATGCCGTGGCCGGCGCGCTCGACGCGGGCGAGCCACGCCTCCGGGCCGCGCTCGGTGACGGTGCCGAGGCGGCCCTCCCCCGTCACGAGGCGCCCGTGGGCGCCGGGGCCGATGCCGGCATACTCGCCGTAGCGCCAGTACAGCAGGTTGTGGCGCGACTGCGCGCCGGTCCTGGCATGGTTCGAGATCTCGTAGGCCGGCAGTCCCGCCCGGTCGCAGACCTCGCCCGTCACGTCGTAGAGGACGCGCGCGGTCTCATCGTCCGGCGGGATGAGTTTGCCGGTGGCGGCGAGGCCGAAGAACGGCGTGCCGGGCTCGATGGTGAGTTGGTAGAGCGACAGGTGCTCGGCCGCCCGCGCGATCGCCTCGGTCAGTTCCAGGCGCCACGCCCGCGCCGTCTGGTTCGAGCGGGCGTAGATGAGGTCGAAGGAGCTTCGCGCGAACGCCCCTTGCGCGATCCGGATCGCTTCGCGCGCCTCCGCGGCGCTGTGCAGCCGGCCGAGCGCCTTCAACGAGGCGTCGTCCAGCGCCTGCACGCCGAGGGACACGCGGTTGACGCCGGCCGCGCGGTATCCGCGGAAGCGTCCCGCCTCGACGCTGGTCGGGTTGGCCTCGAGGGTGATCTCGGCGTCCGGCGCCATCGCCCAGGACTCCGCCACGGCGTCGAGCAGCCCGGCGACCGTCGCCGGCCGCATCAGCGACGGCGTGCCGCCCCCGAGGAAGACGCTGGAGACGGTGCGGCCCGGCGTGAGGGCGGCGACGTGCGCGATCTCGGCCCGGAAGGCCGCCAGGAAGCGCGGCTCGTCCACCGGCGCGTGGCGGACGTGGCTGTTGAAGTCGCAGTAGGGGCACTTCGAGGCGCAGAAGGGCCAGTGCAGGTACACGCCGAACCCCGCATCGCGGGTCGGGTGGTCCGGGCCGGAATCCGTCATCGGCGGGATGTGCCCGCCGGCCCGCGGTTTGGCAATCGCGCCGGCGGTCAGGCCGGCCGCCGCAGGCAGGCGTCGGCCAGCGTCACGAAGGCGCGCGCCCGGTGCGAGAGCGCGCCTCCCGTCCGCCAGTCGACCCCGTGCTTCTCCTCGGCGGACATCTCGCCGAAGGTGCGATCGTGTCCATCGGGCCGGAACATCGGGTCGTAGCCGAAGCCGGCCGCACCGCGGGGCTCGACGAGGTCGCCGAACACCCGGCCCTCGAACAGTTCGGTGTGATCGTCGGGCCAAGCCAGCACCAGGGCGGAGACGAAGTGCGCCCGCCGGTCGCGCGCGCCGCGCCGGTCCAGCTCCGCGACGATACGGGCCATCGCGCCGGAGAAATCCTTGGTCTCCCCGGCCCAGCGGGCGGAAAACAGCCCGGGCGCGCCGTCGAGCGCGTCGACGCAGAGGCCGGAATCGTCGGCGAAGGCCGGCAGGCGCGAGGCGCGGGCCGCAGCGAGCGCCTTGATCGCGGCGTTCTCGGAGAACATCGTGCCGGTCTCGTCGGGCTCGGGCAGTCCGAGTTCGCCCGCCGAGACCGGCACGACGCCGAAGGGCGCCATGAGCGCGCGCATCTCCACGAGCTTGCCCGCGTTGTGGGTCGCGATGACGACGCGGCCGGTGAGGATGCGATGGCTCACGCGACCGCCTGCTTCTGGCGTGCGACGAGGTCGGCGACGCCACCCTTGGCCAGCCGCAGCAGGTCCAGGAGCTCGTCCTCCGAGAACGGCTTGCCCTCCGCCGTGCCCTGAACCTCGACGAGGCCGCCGGAGCCGGTGATGACGAAGTTGGCGTCGGTTTCGGCGCCCGAATCTTCGTCGTAGTCGAGGTCGAGCACCGCCCGGCCCTTGACGATGCCGCAGGACACCGCGGCGACGTGGTCGCGCAGGGGATCGACCGAGATGATCGAACGGGCGCGCATCCACGCGAAGCACTCGTGCAGCGCCACCCAGGCCCCGGTGATCGCCGCCGTGCGCGTGCCGCCGTCGGCCTGGATCACGTCGCAATCGACGGTGACCTGCCGCTCGCCCAGCGCCGGCAGGTTGACGACGGCGCGCAGCGAGCGGCCGATCAGGCGCTGGATCTCCTGCGTGCGGCCGGACGGCTTGCCGGACGTCACCTCGCGGCGCGTCCGCTCGTGCGTGGCGCGCGGCAGCATCGCGTACTCGGCCGTGACCCAGCCCTTGCCGGAGCCGCGCAGCCAGGACGGGCCGCGCTCCTCCAGGGAGGCGGTGCAGAGCACCCGGGTCTCGCCGAAGCCGACGAGGCACGACCCTTCGGCGTAGCGGGCCACCGACCGTTCGAGCGTGACCGTGCGCAACTCGTCGGCGGCGCGTTTCGAGGGGCGCATCCGGCGTGCTCTCCTACACATTAATTCTGGAGGCTTGCTTAGGCCGCTCCGGGATGGGCGGCAACCCGCCCGCACTCGGGCGCGTGCCGCCGTCCCGGCACCGATCGATTGATCCGCGGACCCGCCACGGACACAATCCCCGGGCAGGATCGCATCCCGCAGGATCGAACGCGTGTCAGAGTCTTCCCGCCCCCAGCCCCCGCAGGCCCAGGCGCTCGCCGTGCTGAACGAGCGCGCCCGCGAGATCTTCCGCCAGATCGTCGAGAGCTACCTGTCGACCGGCGAACCGATGGGATCGCGCAACCTCGCCCGCATCCTGCCGATGGCCCTGTCGCCGGCCTCGATCCGCAACGTGATGTCGGACCTGGAGCATTCCGGCCTGATCTTCGCGCCGCACACGTCGGCCGGGCGGCTTCCGACCGAGCTGGGCCTGCGCTTCTTCGTCGATGCGATGCTCGAACTCGGCGATGTCGGCCGCGAGGAGCAGGAGCGGATCGAGGCGCAGATGCGGGCGGCGGCCTCGCGCCACACCTTCGACTCGGCGCTGGCCGAGGCGTCCACCCTGCTCTCGGGCATCTCTCGCGGCGCCGGCGTCGTGCTGACGACGAAGACCAACGTCCATTTGAAGCACATCGAGTTCGTGCGGCTCGATCCGGGCCGGGCGCTCGTCGTCCTCGTCTCGGACGACGGCTCGGTGGAGAACCGCCTGCTCGACCTGCCGCCGGGCCTGCCGGCGAGCGCCTTGCAGGAGGCCTCGAACTACCTCAACGCCCGCCTCCAGGGGCGGACGCTCGGCACGCTGCGCGCCGAGATCGAGGCCGGCCGGCAGGCGAAGAAGCGCGAACTCGACGCGATCACCGAGCGCTTGGTCGATGCGGGGCTCGCCATCTCCGTCGGGCCGTCCGATGCGCGCCAGCTCATCGTGCGGGGACAGGCCAACCTCCTCGACGACCTGCGCGCCGTGGAGGACCTGGAGCGCATCCGCCTGCTGTTCTCCGACCTCGAAACCCAGAAAGACGTGATCGACCTCCTGGCGCGGGCCGAGGGCGGCGAGGGCGTGCGGATCTTCATCGGCTCGGAGAACAAGCTGTTCTCGCTGTCGGGGTCCTCGCTCATCGCCGCGCCGTTCCGCGACGGCTCGCAGAAGATCGTCGGCGTCGTCGGCGTGATCGGCCCGACGCGGCTGAACTACGCCCGCATCGTGCCGATGGTGGACTACACCGCGCGGGTGGTCTCGCGGATGCTCGACCGGGGCTCGTCGTAGGGCGATCCGTCCCGGTCGCGCGCATACCCTCCCCCGTCCCGCTTCGCGGGCCACCCTCCCCCGCAGGGGGGAGGGTAAACCCGCTTGCCGCAATCAACCCCGGATCACGTCGACGATCTCGTAGGTGTCGGGATCGACGATGACGAT
>NZ_CAXTBY010000041.1:0-28415 GCF_964242245.1 uncultured Methylobacterium sp.
CGAACCCCCGATGCCCTTGCAGGCATGCCGCATTTCGAGTGCGGTGCATTCAACCGCTCTGCCACCTCTCCGCGGGGCGCCTCGATGGGACCGGCGGTGCCTAGCATGAAGGTTCGGCCGTTCACAAGCGGGATCGCGGGCACTGGGCAGCGAGGCTGCCAAGGACGTCGCGCAGGGCGCGGTCGAACCGATCCTGTTCGAACAGGGTCTGAATTCGCGCTGCCCTCTCGGGCGGGGGCGGCCGTTGCGCGGCGGTGAGGAGGGCGTGCGCGCAGGCGTGCGCGTCCAGCGGGCAGAGATCGTCCCCATTCCCTCCGGCGTCCGCCAGCATGGCGCGATGCGCGGGGATGTCGGAGGCGACGACGGGCAGGCCGCGGGCCAAGGCCTCGGCCAGCGCCAGCGGCTGGGTCTCCGATCGCGACGGACACAGCACCAGTCCGACGCCGTCGAAGGCGCGGTCCGGCGCGCGCTCGCCGGCGAAGGTGACGGCCTGATCGAGCCCGAGCACGGCGATCCGCGCGCGGAGCGTTCGCGCGAAGGCGGCGTCGAGCGCCGGGCCGATCAGGGTCAGGCGCGCGGTCTCTCCGCCGGGCAGTTGGCGGAGGACTGCGAGTGCCTCGACGGCGACGTCCTGACCTTTGCGCAGGCCAAGGGCCCCGATGACGGCGATGCCGGGCACGCCCGGCGCGGCGGGGGGCCGCGCAGGGCCCGGCGGTCCGAGGGGGTTGCGCACCAGCCAACAGGGCAAGCCGGCGGGCTGCGCGACGTGCGGGCTGATGACGATGCAGGCGTCGGCAAGCCGCGCGCGCAGCCGCGCCGCCCATCCGCGTCCGGCCCCCGCATGCAGGTGCCAAAGCACGGTCGGACGGGGACGCACGAGCCGCGCGGCGACGCCGTAGACGTAGAGCGAGGGTTCGTCGTGGACGTGGATCAGGTCCGGCCGCAGGCGCCGCAGGGCCAACGTCTCGGCGACGACGAGGCGTGCGAGCCGCGGCAGCAGCGCGAGCTTGGCGACCGTTCCCGCGAGCGGGCGGCTCGGAAACCGCGCCGGGGTGGCTTCGTCCGCCTCCGCCAGGGGCGCCCGTACGGTGACCGCGTGCTCGCGCCGAAGGGCGTCGGCCGCGGCGAGCAGCACGCGGGTCGAGCCGCCGCGGGTGTCATAGAGGGTCGGCAGCAGGAGTTTCGCGATCGACCCGCCCTCCGGCTCGCCCGGCTCAGGCCGCCGCCTTCCCCGCAAGCGCCGCCGCGACGACCTGGGCGAAGGCCACCGGATCGCGCGGGGTGTCGCCGTCCTGGATGCGGGCGAGGTCGAGTAGCGTACCGGCGGCCGCCGTCGCCGCGTCCTCCGCACCCTCGGCCAGCGCGCGGATCAGGGGATGGCGCGGGTTGATCTCCAGGATCGGCTTGCCGCCGCTGGCGCCGCGGCCGGCGCGCCGCAGCAGGCGCTGCATCTGAAGGTCCGGCCCGCTGCCGCCGGCGGCGAGCACCACGGCGCTGTCGACCAAGCGGTCGGTGGCGCGCACGTCCGAGACGTCCCCGGACAGCGCCGCCTTGATCCGCTCGACCAGCCCCGCGATCCCGGCCGGCACCTCGGCCGTCTCGGCCTCGCCGGAGAACTTCGACAGGTCCAGCGCCCCCTGCGTGACCGAGCGCAGCGGCTTCTCGTCGAAGCGCGAGAGCTGCTCCGGCCAGAACGCGTCGACGTGGTCGGACAGCAGCAGCACCTCCAGGCCGCGGGCGCGAAAACCCTCGAGCTGGGGTGAGCGCGCCAGCGCCTCGGCGTCGTCGGCCACGAGGTAGTAGATCGCCTCCTGCCCGTCCTTCATCCGCGCGACGTAATCGGCAAGACCCGTCCAGCCCTCGACCGCCGACGAGCGGAAGCGCAGCAGCGGTGCGATCTCGGCGCGGCGCTCGTGGTCCTCGTAGATGCCCTCCTTCACCACGGGCCCGAAGTTCTCCCAGAACGCCTGGTAGGATTCGGCGTCCTTGGCGCGCGTCGCCAGCTCCGAGAGCACCCGGCCGGTGACGGCGCGGCGGATCTTGGCGAGTGCGGGCGTTGCCTGAAGCATCTCGCGGGAGACGTTCAGCGGCAGGTCCTCGGTGTCGACCACGCCCTGGACGAAGCGCAGCCAGGAGGGCAGCAGCTCGGCCTCGTCGGTGATGAACATCCGGCGCACGTGCAGCCGCACCTTGCTCGCGCGCTCACCCTCGACCGCCTGGAACGGCTTCATCCCCGGCACGAACAGCAGCGCCGAGAACTCCAGCGCGCCCTCCGCGCGCCAGTGCAGCGTCGCCCACGGCTTGTCGAAGTTCATGCCCACCGAGCGGTAGAACGCCTCGTACTGCTCGGGCGTGATCTCGGATTTGGACTTGCGCCACAGGGCGGTGCCCTGGTTGGCGGCCTCGTCCTTGCCGTCCTGCACGATGGCGATCGGCACGGTGATGAAGTCGGCCCACTTGCGCACGAGGTGGTCGAGCCGGTAGTTCTCCAGGTACTCGTCGGCATCCGCCTTGAGGTGCAGCACGATCGTGGTGCCGGGCTCGTCCCGCGTGGCCGCCTCCAGCGTGTAGCTGCCCTGGCCCTCCGAGGCCCAGGTCCAGGCCTCATCGGCCCCGGCGCGGCGGGAGGTGACGGTCACCCGGTCGGCGACCATGAAGGCCGAGTAGAACCCCACGCCGAACTGCCCGATCAGGCTCGGCCGCGCGTCATCCTCGGCGTCCGCGGGCTTGGCGTCGGCGAGCGATTGCGAGAACGCCCGCGTCCCCGAACGCGCGATCGTGCCGAGGTTGGAGGCCAAGTCCTCCTTGCTCATGCCGATGCCGGCATCCGAGACGGTGAGCGTACGCGCCGGCTTGTCGGGGGTGATCCGCACCTTGGCGTCGGCCGGGAGCGCGCTCGCCGCCGAGGTCAGCGCCTCGAAGCGGCGGCGGTCCATCGCGTCGGCCGCGTTGGCGACGAGCTCGCGCAGGAAGATCTCGCGGTCGGAGTAGAGGGCGTGGACGACGAGGTCCAACAGCCGCCCGACCTCGGCGCCGAATTCGTGCCGCTCCACCGTCTCGCTCACCGCTAGGCCTCCGCGTTGAAATGCGGGGGCGATATGCCTGCGCGGACGCGCGAATTCAATGCCGGTCCGCAGCCGGTCGGCGCCCGGGCGCCGGTCGGGCACGCGCACGAATTTTGCCTTTTGCCCCGCGATCCGGCCTATCGGGTTCACACGGTCCGCGGGCGCCGCCGCCCGGGGACGCCTCGGGACCGACCACGCGACCGATGAGCGGGCGTCAGCACATCATCCCGATCCGGCGGGACTACAACCGCCTCGTCGCCGACGAGACGCTGGAGGACTATGCCCTGCGCTTCACCGCCAAGAAGGCGCGGCGCTGGTCGGCCTTCCAGGTGGCGCAGACGGCGCTGGGCTCGCTGTCCTTCCTGGCGCTCGAGGCGATCGGCGGCACGCTGGTGCTCGCCACCGGGTTTTCCAACACGCTGGCCGCCGTCCTCGTCGTCGGCGTGCTGATCTTCGGGACCGCCGCGCCGATCACGATCTACGCCGCCCGCTACGGCGTCGACATGGACCTGCTGACCCGCGGCGCCGGCTTCGGCTACCTCGGCTCGACGATCACATCGCTGATCTACGCGAGCTTCACCTTCCTGTTCTTCGCGATCGAAGCGGCGATCATGGCGCTGGCGCTCCAGCTCTGCTTCGGCCTGCCGCTGTGGATCGGCTACCTCGCCTGCGCCGCGGTGGTGATTCCGCTGGTCGTCTACGGCATCCGCCTGATCAGCCGGTTTCAGATCTGGACCCAGCCGGTCTGGATCGGCCTGAACCTGCTGCCGCTCGCCTGCATCGCGCTGCGGGGCGATGCGCCGCTTGATGCCCTCAAGACCTTCCCCGGGTTGGCGCCGGGCGCCGGCTCCGGGCTCGATGCCGCCCGGTTCGGGCTCGCGTCGGGGGTCCTGCTGGCGCTGCTGGCGCAGGTCGGCGAGCAGGTCGACTTTTTGCGGTTCGTGCCCGAGCCGGCCAGCCGGAGGGACGCGCGCTGGTGGACGGCCGTGCTCGCCGCAGGCGCCGGCTGGATCGTGCCGGGGATGCTCAAGATCCTCCTCGGCGCGTTCCTCGCGGTGCTGGCGCTCTCCCACGGCGTCGCGCCGGAGAGTGCCGCCGAGCCGACGCGGATGTACGCGGTCGCCTTCGGCTACGTCACCCCGTCGCAGACCGGCGCGCTGCTGCTGATGGCCGCCTTCGTCGTGGTCTCGCAGCTCAAGATCAACCTCACCAACGCCTATGCCGGCTCGATCGCGTGGTCGAACTTCTTCTCGCGGCTGACGCACAGCCACCCGGGCCGGGTGGTCTGGCTGGTGTTCAACGTGGCGATCGCGCTGCTGCTGATGGAGCTCGGCATCGACAAGACCATCGCCAGCACGCTGCCGCTCTACGCCGTCGTCGTCTCGGCCTGGGTCGGGGCGCTGGCCTCCGACCTCGCCGTGAACAAGCCGCTGGGGCTGTCGCCACCGGGCATCGAGTTCAAGCGCGCGCACCTCTATGCCATCAATCCGGTGGGCACGGGGGCGATGGTGCTGGCGATGCTGGCCGGCTGCCTCGCCCATGCCGGCCTCCTCGGCATCGCACCGCAGCCCTTCGCGCCGCTGCTGGCCCTGGCCGTGGGGTTCGGCGCGGCGCCCGTGATTGCCTGGGCGACCGGTGGGCGCTACTACCTCGCGCGCCGGCCCAAGACCGATTGGGGCACCTCCGAGATCGTCTGCCAGGTCTGTGAACTGTCCTTCGAGGGCGAGGACATGGCCCATTGCCCGGCCTATGACGGGCCGATCTGCTCCCTGTGCTGCTCGCTCGATGCCCGCTGCGGCGACCTGTGCAAGCCGCACGGACGCCTGGAGGCGCAGGCGCAGGGCGCACTCGGCCGGATCGTGCCCGCGCGCACCGCCGCCTGGATCGGCGCGCCGCTCGGGCGCTACCTCGCCCTGATGCTGACGCTGGTGGCGGTGGTCGGCCTGATCCTCGGCATCGTCCATGCCGGGGCGATCCTGGAGCACCCGGAGCACCGGGCGGCGCTCGGCGCGGCGCTGACCAGCGTGTTCTTCATCCTCGTGGTGATCCTCGGCGTCGTGGCGTGGCTCTTCGTGCTGGCCCAGGAGAGCCGCCGGGTCGCCCAGGCGGAGACCCGGCGTCAGACCGCCCTCTACGAATCGGAGATCGCCGCGCACAAGGTCACCGACGCCAAGCTCCAGCAGGCCAAGGAGACGGCGGAGGCCGCCAACCTCGCCAAGAGCCGCTACGTCGTCGGCATCAGCCACGAATTGCGCACGCCGCTCAGCGCCGTGCTCGGCTACGCGCAGTTGCTCGAGGGCGACGCCGCGATCCCGGCTGCCCGCCAGAACGGCATCCGGGTGATCCGGCGCAGCGCCCAACACCTGTCGGGCCTGATCGACGGGCTCCTCGACATCTCGCGGATGGAGGCCGGGCGCCTCCAGATCCACCGCGACGAGATCCGCATCGCCGACGTGCTCGACCAGATCGTCGACATGGTCCGGCTCCAGGCGAAAGGCGCCGGCCTCGACTTCCGCTTCACCCGGCCCGAGATCCTGCCCCCAGTCGTCGCCACCGACGAGAAGCGCCTGCGGCAGGTGTTGCTGAACCTCCTCTCGAACGCGATCAAGTTCACGGAACGCGGCCACGTCGCCCTCGACCTGAGCTACCGCAGCCAGGTCGCGGTCTTCACCATCCGCGACACTGGGCCGGGGATTCCCGAAGCCGACCTCCAGCGCATCTTCGAGCCGTTCGAGCGCGGCTCGACGCCGGCCGCGACGAGCGCGCCGGGCACCGGCCTCGGGCTGACCATCGCCAACCTGCTCGCGCAGGTGATGGGCGGCGAGATTTCCGTGACGAGCGAAGTCGGCCGCGGCACGCAGTTCCGCTTCCGCGTGATGCTGGCCGCCGTCGCCCGCCCCGCGCCCGCCGCCCTTGCGCCGGCGGTGACGCCGCCGCCGACGCGCGCCTACGCGGGGGCGCGGCGGACGGTGCTCGTCGCCGACGACGACGCGGCCCACCGCGCCCTGATGCGCGAGATCCTGGAGCCGCAGGGCCTCGTCGTGCTGGAGGCCGCCGACGGCCCCGAATGCCTCGCCCAGGCCGCCGCGCACCGTCCCGACCTGCTGCTCCTCGACATCGCGATGCCGGGCCTCAGCGGCTGGGCCGTGGCCAAGCGGCTGCGCGAGGCGGGCCACGCCGCCCCGATCGCGATGATGTCGGCCAACGTCCACGAGATCAGTCCGATCCGGGGCGACGACGCCCCGCACGACGCCATCATCGCCAAGCCCTTCGACCTGCGCGACTTCCTCGAACGGGTGACCAAGCTCCTCGGCCTGGAATGGGTCGCGGAGCCGGAGCTGCCGCTGATCGCGCAGGCGGCCAAGCCCGCGGCATCTTCGCCGTCGCCCGAGCACGTCGCCGAGTTGCTGCGTCTGGGCCGGATCGGCCACATCCGCGGCATCGAGGCGAAGCTCGCGCGGATGGAGGGCGATGCGAGCGCGCCGCCGGCCTTCCTCGCACAGATGCGTGGGCTCGTCGCGGGCTACGACATGCGCCGCTACCTGTGCGTTCTGGAGGACCTGTCGGCGGAGCGTGCGGAGGGCGGCAGGGCCGTGTCGGAAGGGCTCGCCTCCGATGCTTGAGCCCCACCGCGACGTCGTCCTCGTCATCGACGATTCCCCCGACACCCTGAGCTTCCTCACCACGGCGATCGAGCGCTCGGGCGCCACCGTGCTCGTGGCGGTGGCGGGCGACCTCGCCCTCGCGCTGGTCGACGAGATCACGCCGGACGTGATCCTGCTCGACGCGGTGATGCCCGGCATGGACGGCTTCGAGACCTGCCGCCGCCTGAAGGCCAAGGCGCACGTCGCCCACGTGCCCGTCATCTTCATGACCGGGCTCACGGAGACCGAGCACATCGTGAAGGGCCTGGGCGCGGGCGGCGTCGACTACGTCACGAAGCCGATCGCGCCGGACGAGATCCTGGCCCGCATCCGCGTGCATCTGGCGAGCGCGCGCGCCGCCCAGAGCGCCCGCGCGGCGCTGGACACCGCCGGCCGCACCCTGTTCGCGGTCGCCGAGGGCGGGGCGGTGCTGTGGTGCACGCCCCAGGCCGCCCGCCTGCTCGCCGACCTCGCGACCGATCCGGGAGGCGCCCTCGCCCTGCCGGCGAGCAGCCGGGCGTGGCTGCGCGACTGCCTCGGCGGTTCCGCTGCCGCGCCCTTCGCCCTGCGCGACCGGGACGGGCGGGCGCACGTCCTCAGCTTCATCGGCCGCACCGGCGAGGAGGTGCTGCTGCGGCTCTCGCGCGACGACACCGCCGCTGGGCTGGAACGCCTGCGCGACCGCCTGCGCGTCACCGGGCGCGAGGCGGAGGTGCTGCTCTGGCTCTCGCGGGGCAAGTCGAGCCGCGACATCGGCGAGATCCTGGGGCTGAGCCCCCGCACCGTGACCAAGCACCTGGAGGGCATCTACGCCAAGCTCGGCGTCGAGAACCGCACCGCCGCCTCGGTGATCGCCGCCCGCTACCTCCAGGACCTCGGCTGACCTTTTGCCCGCGGCTCAATCCGGTCGTGCGGCCTCTCAGGTCGGCCCGGTCGTGCGTCGGGATGAGCCCCTTGCGCGGGCCACCAGCAGCAGCGCGACCTCCGCGAGCGCCGCGGCCTGTGCGGCCGGGTCCCGCCGTCCGCGCCAGGGCCGGGTCCGGCTCCGCGGGCGCGCAGTGCGCGAGCGCGGCGGGATGTGGACGAACAGCACCGGGCAGGCCTGCGCCAGCGCGCGGAAGTAGCTCGCGTTGCAGAGGTAGCGCCCGGCATCCCGCGAGGGTCGGACGGCGAGGCCGTGTCGGCGCAGGATCGCGAGCGCCTGCACGGCGACGCGGCTGCGGCGCTGGGCCGGCCCGTCCGGGTCCAGGGCGAGGCGTGAGGCCAGCCGGCCGGCGGCATCCGGGTAGAGCCGGCTCGCCCGGTTGGCGGCGCGGGCCTCGACCCGCATCCGCGCGGCGCGGGAGGCCACCCCGAGCATCAGCACCGCGCCCGGGCCCTCGGCGAGCGCGGGCGCGAGCTGCGCGTCGATCGCCGCGTAGGTCGTCTCCAGCACCTGCACCCGCAGGCCGCCTCCGAGGACGAGCCGCAGGCGGACCGACGTGCCGAGGCGCCGGGCCAGGGCTGCGCTTGGGTTGCGCGGCATGCCGGGGAACGGTCCGAACCCGGTGATCAGGAGGTCGACAGGCGCGTTCAAAGCCCGATCAGCTCGGCGATGGCCGCGGCCCCTGCCGCGGGGGAGGATTGGCCGCGGGCCACGCTCGCTTCCGCCGCCGCCGTCTGCTTGCGAACCTCCGGCGTGCCGACGAGGCGCTGGTGCAGCCGCTCGTGGACGAGCGCCCACATCCACTTCACGTCTTGTTGCCGGCGCTTGCCCGCGATCTCGCCGGTCGCCGTGAGCTTTGCGCGATGGTCGACGACCCGGTCCCACAGGCCGTCGAGGCGCAGGTTGTGGAAGCCCGAGACCGTGATCACCGGCGGCGTCCAGGTTGCGGAGGCCGGCGTCAGGATGTGGAGCGCCGCCCGGTACTCGGAGGCCGCGGCGTTCGCCCGCCGCTCCGCCTCGCCGTCGTCGGCCTTGTTGACCGCGATCATGTCGGCGAGTTCGAGGATGCCCTTCTTGATGCCCTGCAACTCGTCGCCAGCCCCCGGCAGCATCAGCACGAGGAAGAAGTCGGTGAGGTCGGCCACCGCCGTCTCGGACTGGCCGACGCCCACCGTCTCGACCAGGATGACGTCGAAGCCCGCCGCTTCGCAGAGCAGCATGGTTTCCCGGGTCTTGGCAGCGACCCCTCCCAGCGTGCCCGAGGACGGGGAGGGACGGATGAACGCGTTCTGATCCAGCGCCAGCCGCGCCATCCGGGTCTTGTCGCCGAGGATCGAGCCGCCGGTGCGCGTCGAGGAGGGGTCGACGGCCAGCACCGCCACCTTGCGGCCGGCCGCCGTCAGGTTGGCGCCGAGCGCGTCGATCAGGGTCGACTTGCCGACCCCCGGCACCCCGGTGATGCCGACGCGGATCGCACCCCCGGTCCGCGGCAGCACGGCGTCGATCAGGTCGCGCGCCAGGGTCCGGTGATCGGCCCGCTTCGATTCGGCGAGCGTGATCGCCCGCGCGAGCGCCGCGCGGTCGCCGGCGAGCAGCCGGTCGCGGAGCGTGTCGATGTCGAGGGAGGCGGTCGTCATCCGCCCTTCATGCCGGGGGCGGGCGCGTTCGTCGAGGGCCGGCCCGGGCCGGCGGCGGAGCCCGGCTCGCGCCGTGTCACCCGCGCGCCGGCGTCCGGCCGGCGTCAGCCATCCGTGGCGCGAACGGTGCCGCCGCGCCCCGCGACGGTCACGATCCTGCGGTACGGGATGCCCGCTCCCTTGAAGCGTCGGACAGACCCGAGATCATGCTGCGCCAGCCCCCGACCCGTCGCGCCTTCGTCCGTCTCGGTGCCCTCGGTGCGGCGGTGCTGGCGCCGAGCCTCGGCGGCTGCGTCGCGGACGGGCTGGCAACCGGCACCCTCACCCCGCCCGAGAGGCAGTCGGCGCTCGACGTGATGCCGGTTCTGCTGGTCGCGACCACCCGTAAGCCGGTCGGCAGCCCCTTGAGGGCCCCGTACTTCAACGCCGAGCGCGGGCGCGGCCTGAGCTTTGCCGAGGTGCGCCTGTCCCCGCCCGACCGCTCGCTGCTCGGCAAGGTGTCCGCCGTCGTCACCGGCGACTGGACGATCGGCGCCGTGCCGCGCGTCGAGTCCGGCGCGGGCGCGGCCGGGGCGTTCGCCGAGGCCGCGCTCGGACGCGACGTGCTGATCTACGTGCACGGCTACCGCGAATCGTTCGAGTCCGCGGCGGTCAGCGCGGCCCGGCTCTCCGACGGCATCCGCTTCCGCGGCGTGTCGGGCCTGTTCACGTGGCCGTCGGCGGCCGCCACCTTCGACTACGGCTACGACCGCGAGAGCGCGCTGTGGTCGCGCGACGCCTTCGAGGACCTGCTCAAGGCGCTGGCCGCCACGCCGAGCGCCGGCCGCATCAACATCGTCGCGCACTCGCTGGGCACGCTGCTGACTCTCGAGAGCCTGCGCATGCTGCGCGCCGAGGCCGGGGAGGGGGCGATGGCGCGGATCGGTGCGGTGGTGCTCGCGGCCCCCGACATCGACATCGACCTGTTCACCACCAGCCTCGCGCGCCTCGGATCGGACGTGGCCAGGATCACGGTGATCTCCTCGACCAACGACCGCGCGCTCGAACTCTCGGGCGCCATCGCGGGCGGCATCGTGCGGGCGGGCGCCGCCGACCGCGAGCGCCTGGAGGCTCTGGGCGTGCGCGTCGCCGACGCCTCCGATTACGGCGGCGGCCTGATCAACCACGACCTGTTCCTGTCGAACCCGGAGGTGCAGGGCGTGGTCAGGCGCGCGGTTGCGCGGGGCGCAGGCGGGGTCTGAGCGTCCGGCTAGCCCATCCGCGTCGTCATGCTCTGCGGCGGCAGCGGCTCCTCCGGGGGCCCGGCGGCGTCCGGGTCGAGCCGGTCGAGGGCAGCGACCGCGTCGGCCCAGACGCGGAAACCCACCAGCGGGTTCGGGCCGAAGGTGTGGGTCAGCGGCACGTCGGCCGCGTCGCGCCCGCAGGCCACCATCACGCGGCCGATCCGGGGCGCGTTGTTGCGCGGGTCGAACACGTGCCAGCGGCCGCCGAGATACACCTCCATCCAGGCGGCGAAGTCGCCGGCCGGGTGCGGCTCCGGCTCGCCGATGAAGCTGACGTAGCCGGTGCAGTAGCGCGTCGGCAGGTTCAGCGCCCGGCAGAACGCCACCGCCAGATGCGTGAAGTCGCGGCACACCCCGCGCCCGCCCGCGTAGGCGTCGACCGCCGTGCGGTCGCGGTGGGCGAACTCGTAGCCGAAGGCGACGTGCGCGTGGACGAAGTCGCACACCGCCTGCACCCGCCCCCACCCCGGCGCGGTGTGGCCGAACAGCCGCCACGCCGCGTCCGCCAGCAGGTCGGATTCGCAGTAGCGGCTCGGCAGCAGGAACAGCAGCGTCTCGGCCGGCAGGTCCTCGACCGCGTGCTGCTCGGCCGTCAACGCCGTCGGATCACGCGCGCCGTCGTCGGCGATCACGGCGTCGGTGCCGATCGTGAAGGCGCCGGCCGGCGCGATCAGCCGGCCGCAGAGATTGCCGAAGCTGTCGCGGTAGGTCTCGACCGGCACCGGCGGGCTCGTCAGGATGGCGTCCGGCCCTTCGAGGGCGGGCGCGCGCGAGGGATGTACGTTGAGCATCACCACCATCGGCACGGGGTAGGGGAACGCGTAGCGCATCTCGCAGCCGAGCCTGATCCGCATCCCTCGTTTGCTCCTTGCGCGGTGGTGGAACCGAAATGGCGGTCGGCGTCGCCTTGCACGAGGCGGACCGCCGAAGGCTCCGTCAATGCCGGATTTCAGGGTTGGCGGGTGCGGCGTTCCCCCCTACAGCATCCCCGCGACGGGTTGGAGACCGCCGGCCGCGCGGGACCCCTCCCGTACGGCACATCCGCACCGGCGCCGCGCAGGCGAAGAAGGGCCGGCGGACCGGGACCTCCGCACCACGCAGATGAGAGGGACGTTGGCGATGTTCACGCTCGAGATCGACGGCACCGCCGTGGCGGTCATCAACGGCGACGAGGCGACCGCGCGCGACCTCTTCACCTGCGACGGCTTCAAGGAAGACATCCAGGCCATGACGAGCGAAGGCCGCCCGCTCTGGAACGGCACCTCCGAGCTGAAGATCCGCGCCGCCAGCGCGGACGAGATCGAGGTCTTCGAGGAGGCGCTCGCGGAGGATGACGGGGAAGGCGACTTCGAGGACGACCCGCGCCACGCGGCTGCCAACGACGCGACCGCCACGGAGGGCGGGGACGACGAGGACGAGGCCGACATCGTCTTCCTCCTCGACATCGACGAGGCCGACGCGCTCGATTCCTGAGTTCCTCGGTCCGTCAACCGCGGCACGAACCGATCCGGATTCACGCGAAGCCTTCTCTCCCCTCTGCGGGCTTGCGGCTTCACACATCTTGAAACCGGTGCCGCGTGGATCGGGCGAAGCGCGACGCGGGCTCCCTCTCCCAGGGGGAGAGGGCTGGGGTGAGGGGCGTGCCGTATCCGGACAGTTCTCATCCCTCACCCTGTCCCTCTCCCGCGAAGGGTGTGGGGACCCGCGCTCCTCCCGGATCGCGTGGAGCGATGCGTGCATCCGCAAGCCTCTGCGGGAGAGGGATGGCGCAGGGTCGGCCACCGATACCGCTATCCCGCAAGCCACTCCGCCACGCCCTCGGCCGAGCGGAAATCCTCGAGTCCGCGCACCCGGGCGTCGGGGAGCGCCGTGGCGGCCATGGTCGCGAGCGCTCGGCCGGGGCCGAGTTCGAGCACCGTCGTCGCGCCGTACTCGCCGCAGGCCTCCAGGCAGGCGGCCCAGTCGATCGTCCGCGCGATCTGGCGCGCGAGCTTGTCGAGGCCCGCGCCCACGTCGAACACGGCCGCGCCGTCGAGGCCGCTGACGAGGCGCGGGCCGGGACGCGGCGGCGTCTCCCGGGGCGCAGCCATGAGTGCGTCGCGGAAGTGCGACGCGGCCTTCGCCAGCAGCGGCGTGTGCGAGGGCGTGCGCACCGGCAGGACCACCGCGCGCTGGGCACCGACGGCGAGGGCCGCGCGGCAGACGGCCTCCAGCGCGTGGTCCGGGCCGCCGACGACGACGCTGTCGGGCGCGTTGCGGATCGCGAGGTGGCAGCCCTGCGCCTCGGCGAGCGCGGCAGCCCGCGCCTGGGTGAGCCCGCGGATGCCGGCGAGCCCGTAGTTCGGGCCGGACGCGGCGTCCATCGCCTCGGCGCGGGCGGCGGCGAGACCCAGCACCGTCCCGGCCGAGAAGCGCCCGGCGCAGCCCCAGGCCGCGAGGTCGCCGATGCTGTAGCCGGCAACGATCGTGCGGGCAGGCGCGGCCTCGGCCACGATCGTCCAGGCGGCGAGTGCCGCGACGCAGCACAGGATCTGCCCGGCGCGGTTCTCGTGCGGGCGGCCGCCGCCGGCGCGCGCGAGGTCGCGTGGATCGCCGCCGAGCAGGCGCGCGGCGGCCGCGAACACGGCCTGCGCGGCCGGCAGGTCGGCGGTGAGGTCGAACATGCCGGGATGCTGGCCGCCCTGGCCCGAGCAGAGGACGGCCAGCGTCATGTCCGCGGCGCCTCGATGCCGTCGACGAACAGCGTCATTGCCAGGAGGTCGGCGGCGCCCCCGGGACTGAGCCGCCGCGCGACGAAGGCGCGGTGGATCGTGCCTGCCCGCTCGCGCCAATCGTCCCGGCCGACCCCGCCCTCGGCGATGAAGGCGGCGGCGGCCCGCCGCGCGAAGGCGTAGCCGACCGCGCCCCCGCGGTGGAGCAGGTTGGTGTCCTCGATCGTGGCGATCAGCGCGAGGCACGCCTCGACCCGCGCCGCCATCGGATCGTCCGGCCGCATTCTTCGTGCCCGGTCGAGCGCGGGCAGGCCGACCGCGTAGAGGTGCGGGAAGCCGGCCGCCGCCTCCCCCGGCGCGCCGCCGACGCCGTGCCGGCGTCGCGCCCGCGCCCCGGCCCCGTGCAGCAGCACCGGCCCGTCGAGGATGTCGCGCCCGTAGTGCGACCGGACACGCGCGCCGAGCGCGCCGGACGCGATCGGCCGACCCGCGAAGGAGCCGGCCGCCGCGCAGAGCAGGCCAAGGCCGAAGATCGCGCCGCGGTGAGTGTTCACGCCGCCCGTCGCCGCGCGCATCGCGGCTTCCGCCGCGAGGCCGATGCGCCGGAGCGCCGGCATCGCGGCCTCCCGCGCGCCCGCCGCCGCGAGGTCGGCGAAGTACGGCGCGATCGCCGCCGTGCTCGCCGCGAAGGTGGCGGCATCCATGTCGGTATGGCTGCCGCTGTCGACGCGGCTGACGAGGCCCGGCTTCGGGTAGGTGTCGAGTTCGAGCCGCAGCGCGTGCACGGCCGCAGCCGCGATGCGCTCGGCGCTGTCGATACCGGGCTGCGGAGTGCCGGGCGCTCGGGACGGGGCGGGTCGCGTCATGGCCTGCTGGCTGTGAGGGCTGGCCCCTGGACGACCGTCATCGGAGCCGGCGTTCCCTCGTGATCGAAGCCTCATCGGGCGACCGGGCCGTTCGCGGCGGAAGCCTCACTGAACCTTGGCCCCGTTCGCGTCGTTGCCGGTCCGATCATCGACCGAACGCGGAGTGCACGACCATGGCCGATCCCAGACGACTCGTCGATGCGCTGGTGCGCAGCCGCCGCGGCGGGATCGCCGCGAGCGTCGCCTTGGGCGGCCTCGCGCTGATCGGCGGCCTCGCCTACCGGGCGCTGCGCGGCGCCGCGCCGGCACGGGCCGACATGCCGGACTTCACCGACGTGGGCGAGGACGAGGCGCGGCTGATGCTGCGGGCGATGGTGGCGGCAACGGTGGCCGACGGCCTCGTCGACGCCGCCGAGCGCCGCCGCCTCGACGAGGCCGTCGCGGCGGCCGGCATCGACCGCGACGGACGGAGCTGGCTGGAGCGCGAACTCGCCGCCCCGGCCGAGATCGACGAGATCGCCGACGCGATCGACGATCCCGACGCTGCCATCCGGATCTATACCGCCGCGGCGCTGGCGATCGACCTCGACACCATGCAGGAGCGCCAGTTCCTCAAGATGCTGGCCGAAGCCCTGGACGTTCCGCCAGACGCTGCGGCCCGGGTCGAGCGCGAACTCTCGGCCTGATCCGTCGCGCCCTCCTGGTCCTCCGGCAATGCGATCGGGGACGGAGAGAGGCCGAGGACGCGCTCGGCCGGACACGAGCCGGGCGGTATCGCTCAGGAAGCTTGGAAGGGGTTATGCTCACGTCCCGCCGTGGCCGTGACGCCGTATTCGTCCGGCCCTCAGCCCTCCGCCTCGCCCTTCAGCGCCGCGAGACCCTCCCGGTAGGTCGGGAACGCGAGCGCCACGCCGAGCTCCTCGCGGATCAGGCGGTTCCGGACCCGCTTGTTCTCGCCGTAGAAGCTGCGCGCCATCGGCGACAGGTCCGCGGTCTCGAAATCGACCTCCGGCGGCAGCGGCAGGCCGGTCAGCGCCGCGGCGTATTCGGTGACGATCTCGGGGGCGGCCGGCTCGTCGTCGGTGACGTTGTAGACCGCGCCGTTGCGCGGCCGGTCGAGGGAGGCGGATAGCGTCGCGGCGATGTCGTCGACGTGGATGCGGTTGAACACCTGTCCCGCCTTGACGATGCGCTGGGACCGGCCGTCGCGCAGCTTGGCGATCGGGTTGCGCCCCGGCCCGTAGATGCCGGACAGGCGGAACACCTGCACCGCCTTGCCGGTCTCGGCGCCGAGCGCCAGCCACGCGTTCTCGACCGCGAGCCGCCCCTGGGACCGCGCGCTCTTCGGAGTGGCCGGCGTCGCCTCGTCGATCCAGGCGCCGCCGTGATCGCCGTAGACGCCGATGGTCGAGAGGTAGCCGATCCAGCCGATCCGGCTGTGCACGATGGCGTCCCGGAACCGGCGCAGCACCGGGTCGCCGTCGCGGTCGGGCGGGGCCGAGACCAGGAGGGCGTCGGAGTCGGCGAGGTCCGCGATGATGCGCGGATCGTCGGTCTCCGGCCCGAAGGCCCGCATCGCGAATCCCGCCTCCGCCTCGATGGCGCGGGCCTTGTCCGCCTCGGTCACGGTGGCGCGGATCGTCGCGAAGCGCCCGCGCGCGCCTTCCGCGAAGTGCCGGGCCGAGAAGCCGAGGCCGAACACGAAGAGGTTCATGGAAGGGTCTCCGCAGGCGTCCCGGATCGGTCGAGCGCGGCGCGCCACTCGGCGCGCACGTGCGGGTCGGTCTCGCCGATGCCGTGGCGTTCGTACAGGGCGCGGCACGCCCGCGCTTCGAGGAGCTGCCCGCAGGCCCACACCGCCATGCCGCGCACGAGCGGCGCGGCGTCGATAAGGTTGCGCTCGGCCGACGGCGCCAGCGCCGGGTCGCCGGAATTGCCCACCGCGATCAGGACGTTGCGCAGGAACCGGTCGCGCCCGGTGCGCTTGATCGGCGTTCCCGCGAACCGTCCGCGGAAGGCCGCCTCGTCGAGGCCCGCGAGGTCGGAGAGCGGCGGCGCGTCGAACTCGGCCCGGGCCGCCATGCGCGCGTCGCGCGCGACCTGTGAGAACTTGTTCCACGGACAGACGGCGAGGCAGTCGTCGCAGCCGAAGACGCGGTTGCCGATCCTGCCCCGGAACTCCGCGGCGATCGGGCTGGCATGCTCGATCGTGAGGTAGGAGATGCAGCGGCGCGCGTCCAGGCGGTAGGGCGCCGGGAAGGCGTCGGTCGGGCAGATGTCGAGGCAGGCGCGGCAGGAACCGCAATGGTCCGCCTCCGGCGGATCGGGCTCCAGCTCCGCGCTCGTGAAGATCGCCCCGAGGAGCAGCCAGTTGCCGTGGGCGCGCGAGAGCAGCACGGTGTGCTTGCCCTGCCAGCCGAGCCCCGCGGCCTGCGCCAGCGGCTTCTCCATGACGGGGGCGGTGTCGCAGAACACCTTCACCCGCGCGTCACCCTTGGCCGAGAGGTAGCCGCCGAGTTCCTTCAGCCGGCCCTTCACCACGTCGTGGTAGTCGCGCCGCTGCGCGTAGGCCGCGATCGCGCCGCGGTCCTTCCGCAAGAGCAGGTCCAGCGGGTCGCTCTCCGGCCCGTAATTGGTGGCCAGCATGATGATGCTGCGCACGCCAGGCCACAGGGTCGTCGGAGCCGCGCGCTGGTCGGCGCGCTCCGCCATCCAGGCCATCGTGCCGTGGGCGCCAGCCTCGAGCCAAGCGCCGAGCCGGCCCGGCAGGTCGGGGACCGCGTCGGGGCGCGTCACGCGGAGCGCCTCGAAGCCGAGGTGGCGGGCGCGGGCCTCGACGAGGCGGCGCAGGTCCGCGCCGGCGAAGACGCGGCGGTCGCTCAGAAATCCAGGTCCGCGTAGTGCGCGGCCGGCGGCATGCCGGCCACCCGGTCGGCCAGCAGCGCGCGGAAGGACGGGCGCGACTTCACCCGCGCGTACCAGTCCCTCGCCGTCTCGTCCTCGTCCCATGGCACGTCGCCGAGATAGTCCACGCAGCTCAAGTGGGCGGCCGCCGCGAGATCGGCATACGTCAGATGGTCGCCCGCGATCCAGCGGCGGCGGCCCATCAGGTAGCCGATGTACTTCAGGTGATAGCGCACGTTGGTGCGGGCCGCGCGGATCGCGTTCATGTCCGGCGGGCCGCCGCCGGTCGCGCTGGTCATGAACCGCTTCGAGATCTTCTCCGTGACGAGGTAGCCGGTCACCTCGGCGTCGAACTTCGCCAGGAACCAGTCCAGCAGGCGGCGCACCTCGACCCGCTCGGCGGTGCCGTCGGGCATCAGCCGCCGGCCGCTGAGGCCGAGGCCGCGGGTCTCGTCGAGGTACTCCGCCAGGATGCCCGCCCCCGGCACCACCAAGCCGCCCTGCTCGACCAGCACCGGCGTCGTGCCGGCCGGGTTGATCAGCAGGAACGCGTCGCGCCGGTCCCAGGGCCGCTCCTCCACGAGGGTCGGCTCCAGGCCCATCTCCGACAGCACGAGGCGGATGAAGCGGGAATTGGCGCAGAACGGGAAATGGTAGAGCGTCGCCATCGAGGCCGTTGTCGGACGGTGGGGCTGCCGGCGGGACGCGCCGCACGGGAGACCCCGCGGGACCGAGCGGGGAGGATCGTTATTGCTCGATCGTTGCCGCCTCATTAACACGCCCGGCCGCGGGCGGTAACCGCCCGTTCACCCTGATGCGCGACCCTTGCGGGCGCCGCGCCGCGGGCGCCGCGCCAAACCTTGTCCGGCCCACGGCCGGTCCACTCCAACGGTCGAGACGGGCGATGATGGATGCGACGAGCATCGCGAAGGCGGTCGTGCTCGCCCTCGTCGAGGGCGCCACCGAGTTCATCCCGGTCTCCTCGACCGGCCACCAGCTCCTCGTCGGGCACTTCATCGGGTTCCGCTCGCCCAACAACACCTACGAGGTGCTCATCCAGTTGGGCGCGATCCTGGCGATCCTCGCCGTGTACTTCCGGCGGCTCCTGGGGATCGCCTTCGCTCTGCCCAACGACGCGCAGGCGCGGCGCTTCGTGCTCGGCATCCTCATCGCCTTCCTGCCGGCGGCGATCATCGGCGGCCTGTTCTCGAAGCTGATCAAGGCCTACCTGTTCAATCCGTGGATCGTCTGCGCGACGCTCGTCGCCGGCGGCCTCGTGCTGCTCGTCCTCGACGACACCGACCTCGAGGTGAAGACGAACGACGTCTACGACTTCAGCCTGCCGATGGACCTCAAGATCGGCATCTTCCAGTGCCTCGCGATGATCCCCGGCGTGTCGCGCTCGGGCGCCACCATCGTCGGCGCGATGCTGATGGGCGCCGACAAGCGCTCGGCCACGGAGTTCTCGTTCTACCTCGCCATGCCCACCATGGCCGGCGCCTTCGCCAAGGACCTGCTCGACAACTACAAGTACCTCGGCAGCGACGATGCCGGGCTGATCGCCATCGGCTTCGTCGTGGCGTTCGTCTCGGCGCTCGTCGTCGTGCGGACCGTCCTCGACTACGTCTCCCAGCACGGCTTCTGGCTGTTCGCGTGGTGGCGCATCCTCGTGGGCTCGCTGGGCTTTGCCGGGCTGATCATCCTGGGCTGACCCGGCCGACCTTCGGGTGATTGCCTCGCCCGCGGGGGCGTGCGAGGGCAGGGGGACGGGACGGGCGAGGGGCCGCTCCCGCCGCACGGGGCACCCGCGATGGACGACAGACCGCTCGCCGACCTCTTCGAGCCCGCGACCCGCGCGCGCTGGCTCGGGCTCGTCGAGGGCGTGCTGAAGGGCGCCGACTACGAGACGCGCCTCGTCGCCCGGACCGCGGACGGCCTCCGCATCGAGCCGCTCTACGAGCCTGCCGAGCCCAGCCCCCAGCCGGTGCGGGCCCCCGGCCCGTGGCGCACCAGCCAGCGCGCCGACCACCCGGAGGCGGACCACGCCAACCGGCAGGCGCTGGCCGACCTCGAAGGCGGGGCCGACGCGCTCGCCCTGGTCTTCTCCGGCGCCCCGGCCGCCCGCGGCTACGGACTGACCGCCCGAACCGTCGAGGAGCTTGAGACCGCGCTCCACGGCGTGATGCTGCCGCTGATCGCCCTGCGCGTCGACGCCGGCCCGCAGGGCCTTGAGGCGGCGGCGCTCGTGCTGGCGCTGGCGGCCCGGCGCGGGGAGGATCTCTCCGCCTGCGACATCGACCTCGGGATCGATCCCATCGGCACGCTGGCCGCCACCGGCAGCCTCGGCGCGGTCTGGAGCGAGATCGCGCCGCGGCTCGGTCAGACGCTCCGGACCTGTGATGCCGCAGGCTTTTCCGGCCGGGTGCTCACGGCCGACGGCCGCCCCTACCACGAGGCCGGCGCGGGCGAGGCCGCCGAACTCGGCGCCGTGCTCGCCACCGCGGCGGCGTACCTGCGCGCCCTGGAGGCTTCGGGCACCGCGCTCGACCGGGCCCGCGACGCGATCGGCGTCCTGCTCGTGGCCGACGCCGACGAATTCCTGACGATCGCCAAGTTCCGCGCCATGCGCCGGCTCTGGGCCCGGCTGGAGCAGGCCTGCGGCCTCGATCCGAAGCCCCTGCGCCTCCACGCCGAGACGGCCTGGCGGATGATGACCCGGCGCGACCCGTTCGTGAACATGCTTCGCACCACCATGGCCGCGACCGCGGCGGGCCTCGGCGGCGCCGACGCGATCACGGTCCTGCCCTACACCCAGGCGCTGGGCCTGCCGGACGCCTTCGCCCGGCGGGTCGCGCGCAACAGCCAGATCATGCTGATCGAGGAATCGAACCTCGCCCGCGTCGCCGACCCGGCGGCCGGTGCCGGCGGCTTCGAGAGCCTGACCGAGGCGTTGGCGCAGGCCGGCTGGGACGCGTTCCGGACGATCGAGGGCGAGGGCGGCATCGTCGCCTCGCTCAGCGTCGGCAAGCTCCAGCGGCGGGTCGAGGCGACCCGGGAGATCCGAGCGCGGAACGTCGCCACGCGGCGCGAGGCGCTGACGGGGGCGAGCGAGTTCCCGAACCTCACCGAGACGGCGGTGGCCGTCCTCGACGTGGCGCCGCTCGCAGCGGTCCCCGCGGCAGGCTTCGGGACGGGCGCGGCGGTCGCCTGCGACGCGCTGCCCTCGCAGCGTTCGGCCGAGCCCTACGAGGCGCTCCGCGACGCCTCGGATTCCTTCCTCGCCAAGGCCGGCCGGCGCCCCGCCGTGTTCCTGGCCAACCTCGGTCCCGTCGCGGTGTTCAACGCCCGGGCAACGTTCGCCGCCAACGCCTTCGCCGCCGGCGGCATCGCCGCGCCGGGCAACGAGGGGTTTTCGGACGACGCGAGCCTCGCCGCCGCGTTCCGGGCCTCGGGCGCCGCGCTCGCCTGCCTGTGCTCGTCGGACACGGTCTACGAGGCCCGCGGCGGCGACGCCGCCCGGGCGCTCGCGGCGGCCGGCGCCGGCACGATCTACCTCGCCGGCAAGCCGTCGGCCGATTTGGCGGATGCCCTGAGGGCGGCGGGGGTCCACGCGTTCCTGCACGCCGGCTGCGACCTCCTCGCCCTGCTGAACGAGGCCCTGCGCCGGGCCGCGCGCGCCTGAGCCGGGCAACCGATCGGGCACTCGCACGTTTCCGGCGCGGACACGCTTGCCGGATCGAGACCTGATGAGAGCCTTGCTGACCGCCGCCCTGGCGCTCTCCGTGGTCGGCGTCGGCACTGCCGATGCGGCGCGCAGGAAGGTCCAGGTGCCCAACCGCTACGACGGCACCTGGAGCATCGAGGTCATCACGGAATCGGGAACCTGCGACCGGGCGTACCGCTACGGCGTGCGCATCGCGCGCGGCGAGGCGACCTATCCCGGCGGCGACTTCTCGATCAGCGGCCGCGTCGCGGCGAACGGTGCCGTGCGCGCGACGATCTCGAACGGCATGGCCAGCGCCAACGTGGTCGGCCGGCTGGGGCGTGAAGGCACCGGCGGCGGCACCTGGAGCACCGGCGGCGGCGTGGCGTGCAGCGGCCGCTGGAACGCCGAGCGGCGGGGCTGAACCGCGCCGTGCTGTTGCCGGAACGCGACGGGATGGCGGTATCCGTGCCCGCGTTCGCCGCGTAGCACTTGCGGCCCTGTTCCGGACAAAATCCGCCTGGAAGACTCGAACCGGTTCGAAACCCGTTCGAGGCGTCACCCCGATGAAGACTGCGCTGCTCGGTGCGCTCGTCGCGCTCGTTGTCCTGTCGCCCGCCGTCGCTCGGGAGCACCCGAACGCGGCCGATGCCGAGAAGATCCTCGCGCCCCTTCAGCAGGCCGCGACCGACTGCTTCGCCGAGACCGTGATGACCAATCCGGGTGCGACGAACCACGCCCGCGCCGGCCGCTGGTTCCAGGCGGCGGGCGTGATCGGCTTCCTCTGCCGGCCCGAAGTGGACGCGATGGTCGCGGCCTACGACCGCCTCAACGGGCGCGGCACCGGCAAGCGCTACTTCAAGGCGGCCTACGCCCGCCACCTCGACCAGCAGCTCGCCTCGCGTCTCCAGCCGCTCCTGGAGCGCAAGACCGTCGCGAGCGCCGAGGCGCCGGCCAACGCCGCCTCCGCCGAGGACGCACCCGGCAACTGATCTCGCGGTCGGGCCCGGAGGCGGTCGATGGCCTACGAGCTCTATTACTGGCCGATGCTGCAGGGACGCGGCGAGTTCGTGCGCCTCGCCCTCGAAGAGGCCGGCGCCGGCTACGTCGACGTCGCCCGCGAACCGGAGGCGGGCGGCCTTGGAATGCCCGCGCTGCGTCGCATCCTCGACGATCCCGACAACCCGCGCCCCGCCTTCGCGCCGCCCTTCCTGCGCGACGGCGACACGGTGGTCGGCCAGACCGCGGCGATCCTGCTCTACCTCGGTCCCCGCCTCGGCCTCGTCGCCGGATCGGAGGCGGATCGGATCTGGACGCACCAGATCCAGCTCACCATCGCCGACGTGGTGGCCGAGGCGCACGACACCCACCATCCGATCGCCGCGGGCCTCGCCTACGAGGACCAGAGGCAGGAGGCCGCGCGCAGGAGCGCGCACTTCCGCACCGACCGCATCCCCGAGTTCCTGGCGTGGTTCGAGCACGTTCTGACCCGCGGCGGGGGCGCCCACCTCGTCGGCGACGCCCTGAGCTACGTCGACCTGTCCCTGTTCCAGCTCGTCGCCGGGCTGCACTACGCCTTCCCGAAGGCGATGGCCGCGCTGATGCCCGACCATCCGCGGGTGGCGGCGCTCCATGCTTCCGTGCGCGAACGGCCGCGGATCGCGGCCTACCTTACGAGCCCGCGCAGGATCGCCTTCAACGAGCAGGGGATCTTCCGTCGCTATCCCGAGCTGGACGGCTGAGCCGTTCGCGCCTCGTCGCGAGAGCCTCGGCGGGACCGCGACCGGACATCCGGGTCAGGCGGCCACGGCCGGACGCTCGCCGCGCCCGCGATAGGACAGCGCCTCCGCGAGGTGGAGGCGGCGGACCTGCGCCTCGCCGTCGAGGTCGGCCAGCGTCCGGGCCACCCGCAGCGTCCGGTGGAAGCCGCGGGCGGTCAGCCGCATGCTCTCGGCGGCGGTGCGGATCAGGGCGGTGCCGTCCGCGTCCGGGGCGGCGACCTCCTCGATCAGGGTCGCCGGGCAGGTGGCGTTGGTCGTGCCCGCGGGCAGGCCCCGCGCCTCGAAGCGCGCGGTCTGGAGACCGCGGGCCGCAGCGACTCGCGCTGCCGCCTCCCGCGAGCCCTCGGTGGGGGCCGGCAGGATCAGGTCGGCGGCGGTGACGGCGGCGACCTCGATACGCAGGTCGATCCGGTCGAGCATCGGGCCGGAGATGCGAGCACCATACTGCGCCATGCAGCGCTCGTTCGGGCCGCGGCGGCAGGCGTAGCCCGGCTCCAGCGCCTGCCCGCAGCGGCAGGGGTTCATCGCCGCGACCAGTTGGAAGCGGGCCGGATAGGTGATCCGATGGTTGGCGCGCGCGATCATGATCTCGCCGGTCTCCATCGGCTGGCGCAGCGAATCCAGCACCTGCGGCGTGAACTCCGGTATTAGGGCGCAAACGCCACAAGCGATCACAGGACCTTAGCCCCATCTCGGGGCCATGAAAAACGAGCATGTGCTGAGCGGCTTGGTCCGCAAGCGTTCCGAGATCGCCGGCCAGATCGAGCACACGCAGAGCGAGCTACGGAAGCTCGTCACCGACCTGGACGCGATCGACGCCGCCATCCGCATCTTCGATCCCGACGCGGACACCGGAGCCATCCCCAACCGCCAGTACCCGCCCCGTCATGCCGCCTTCCGAGGCGAGATGATGCGGCACGTCATGGGGGCTCTGAGGCTCGCGGAAGGGCCTGTGACCTCCCGCGACATTGCCCGAACCGTGATGACGGCCCGCGGCCTCGACCCCGACGATCCGACCATGTTGCAGATGATTCGGAAGCGGGTCGGGGCGTGCCTGTGGAAACTCAAGCAGGGCGAGCACGCGCGGGAGGTGCCACTTGAGGGGGAGTTGAAGGGGTGGGTACGAGCATAAGGGATACGCTCAAGCCCCAACCGCGCCGGTCGTTTATAATCAACGAAATGCAGAATGTTGCAAAAAGGCACCGTCCGCGCCGTTTTACACAACCTGTATCGACCAACAGTATCGCTCAGGTTATGAGTTGTTCATGGTTGCCGGACAGTTCGATTTCCATCCAAACAGGCCCGATGATTGCCCCTTGCCGGGCGCCGCGCCTCATACGGGGATTGTTTACCGCGCCATTAAATCCAGCGAAGCGATACCATGGGATTTTTTGTCGGACGCAGAGCGTGAGCGCGAAGGATACGATCTTAACGAGTGCAGTAACTGGGGCTTGTCGGTGTGGATAACCGAGTCGGGCGTCAATCATGCACGGAAAATTGTAAAGAATTTTCATAAGAAGTGTATAGTTCGGATTGCCGTAGGGCCGGCCGATGGTGTGCTGCTCCCAACGCCCACCGGCAATCAACCAGAGCATCACACGTACTGGCGAGACATGAATTGCGACATGTGTGCCCGCTGTGAAACTCACATAGCTAGATCGAACGGACAGCGCCATGTGGTCGATTAACGACCGGCACGAAACGCCTAGCCACCCGATCAGGATAATTCCGTTCAGAATTCTGTATGCCTTTGATGGCCCACAAATATTCATCGCAAAATTCGGATTTATCGATACAATTTTTGCAAAGTTTGATGAAACGGACGACTCAGATCTTTGGTTAGCCGCATTCACAGATGAGGCTACTATAGATTTGTTGCTGAAATACAAGATTTCTCTGCGGGGAGCTTTTCTAAATGGTCAATGCTGGGTGGTAGAGTCCAGTGGCGGATTCAGCATTGATAGATTTTGGCCATGCCACCACGATGATTTGACTGACGATATGCTACCTGACAGCGGCGTTGCCCTGCGAGAAGGGTTGGGTCGTCGTCCAGACAGCGTCGAACAAGCAAAGGCTTTCTTTGCCGTTGGGTACCGTGGCGAAGCCTTAAAACGGGATTACATAAAATTCAGCTCATTCCGTATTTTGATGGACAATGCTTATAATTGCGCTCGAACTGTGCTGTCCCCTCCAGAGCTTCTTAGATCAAAGAAGAGTACTTTTGACTTCGATATGCTTGAGCCTAAGCTGGGCAGTCTTATCATCGCCATTAGGGAGCCATTGCTGAATTCTGATCGGATTTCTAGGCTTTCTCGCGATATTAGACTTACTGCCGCAACCATGGACAATGATATTAGACTCAACAGGAAGGAATTCTTTGAAAGTGTAAATGAGCTTATAGATGCCTCGCGTGGTGAGGAGTCAGATTTTGAAGTCGTTTCAAGAAAAATGACAACTCTGCGGAGTATGACTAAAGTGCTGCCGTCCCCGCAAGGGCTGTTTCAATCTGTAGAGTTTAGTGCGGCATTTGATGACGGGACAGCTTCGCTATATATGAATGACGAAACCGGAAGAAAGCTTTCCATAGCCTATCAGGCATCACTTGACGAAACAGTGACTGAAGCTGGGACAATACAGATTATAAATACCCCCAGCAAAACATTCGTGATTTTAGCTGGCGATGGTCGTCAAATAACTTGTCAAATTGGATGGCGTGAATACGACGAGCTTCGGCAAAATCAGGCTTACTCAGAGGGCGCATGGGCAGTTGTGACTGGTCCTTTGCTTAGGCGACCTCTGAGAGACAAAATATGGGCAAACGGTGTCCCATTGGTATATGAAAACCGCGAGGCTTATCTAAATTTAGATGAAGACTCGTAAGTAATTATTTGTTCGGATTTGGAAAGCTCTCGAAGTTTCTAGGCATCAAGCTGCTGGCCGGATTACAGGGACTGCACACTAAGCCATTGCTCGGAGATGACGCTGCCAGTACCCACAAAAATCCACGGACGGCCCCCGCTTCATGGCCGCCCCGGCAATGCGCTGGTACTGTGCGCCATTGGCCTCCCGGCGGTGATCCTCGCGCCAGGACGCCTCCTGAGCGTAGCGGAGCAGGTACACGCCCGAGATGTGGTGATGGTGGCCCATCTCGCCACGACGCAGGCGGGAGAAGTATTCCTCGGCCATGTTCGTGCACGCGCCGTCCGCGCTGTACGCCTGCTGATGATTGATCCGCTTCATCTCGTAGCGGGCGTGGAGCCCATCCCAGGATGACGCCTCGTCGGCATGGACGATCGAGCCGGGCTTGATCCGGTCCTTGATGAAGCCGAGCGCCGCGCCCTCGCTCCGGAACACGGCCGGGACGGACTGGCCTTCGCGCTCACGGATGATGATGACAGACTGGCGCTTGCCGGTCTGGTTCATAGCAAGCCGGCGATCGACGCGATTGGCTTTGTGGTTGGCCGGCTTCACGTAGCCGCCGAAGTAGGCGCCGTCGACCTCGACATCACGGCCCTCGCCGCCGACGACGCGGCCCTTCATCTCCACCGCTATCGCCTCGCGCAGCTTGTGGAGCAGGACGAAGGCGCACTTGTAGGAGACGCCGAGATCGCGCGTGAGGGCCAAGGCGCTCTTGCCCTTTACCTCGTTGACGAAAATCGCGATGGCCGCGAGGTAGCAGCGCAAGGGCAGCTTGTGCGAGGCGAACAGCGTGCCCGACGTGACGGAGAAGTCCTTGCGGCAGGCCCGGCAACGGAAGCGCGGGGCACCGTTCGGGCGGCGGCAATCGTAGGCGTCCAGACCGCCGCAGTGGCAGCACACCGGGGCTCCCTTGGTCTCGGGCCAACGGACCATGCGGAACGTCGTCTCGGCCTGTTCGTCCGTCATCCGCATCACCTGAGCGAGGCTCAGGGTCTTGGCGCGGGCGGAGAGGAGGAAGTGCTGTGCCATGTCATATCCGCGATCTAGCTCGCATATTTGATATGATATGGTCCTGCCTTTTGCAACAGGAAAATCTCAGATATGATATGCCGGAGGCTTGGAAAAGAGGTACGGCATGGCAGGCAAGGCGACGACGTGGGAGGACCGGGCGAAGCGGTTCCTCAAAGCCGAGCTAAAGCGGGCGGACGTGAACTATGCCGACTTGGCGAAGCGGCTTGAGGGACACGGCCTGAAGGAGACGGAGGCCTCGATCGCGAACAAGCTCAGCCGAGGCACGTTCGCGGCTACGTTCTTCCTTGCCAGCCTGACGGCAATCGGCTGCACTACGGTTCCACTCGCGGAACTATAACCTCAGTCAATCGCGGCTCGCCAAACCCACGCTAAACGAGGGCGATGCTCAGGCGAGAGATAAATTGAGCATCCGCAATGCGCAAGCAAGAATGATAGCAAGGCCGTGAGGATGATAGCCAAATGGTAGAAGCCCCATATGAAAGCGATAGGCGCACTCCCGATAATCAAACCTGTAATGAAGGCAGCAAAACCGAGAGGCAGATAGCTCGGTACACTGGGTGGCTGACGGTCTGTACAGCGCTTCTTTCCGCCTTCACGTTCATTCTCGCCATCGCCACCGGGGGGCTGTGGTACTATGCCTATAAACAATCCGAGGACATGAAAGAAGTTGTTGCTTCCGCCAAAGACAGCGCCCGAGCCGCGAAAGACGCCGTTGGCTTGGACCGCGCCTGGATTGGCGCCCCTAAAATCGAGGACGTTCGCGCAAAGGATGGCTCGGTAAGCTTTATGTACGTGATCCAAAATAGTGGTAAACGTCCAGTCAAAAGCCTTTTCATAGTGGCCGATATTAAAAGTGATTTGAATTACAACAGCGGCACTCTTATCAAGCAAATGGATGCCGCCGCCGAGGAGGGCAGGTTGGCTCTCAATGGAAAAGACACCCCATCCTCTCGGCACGCTATCGTTCCGGGCGGCAACTTCAAGATCGGCTCTGTTGGTGAGATCCGCACCAATCTCTCGGCTTCCGCCGCGTCCGATGCCACGCTGAAGACGAACATCGTTGGCGCGATCACTTACGGCTTCGAAGAGAATAACCTGCTCAAACTTCACTTCACTAAATTCGTGGTCGATGTCACAGTCGATAACGGCAAGGTGATCGTGAGCGAACCCTGGGTTTTTGACGCCGACTAAGCAGCTTAGCGATATACACACCACAAGTGCGCACCGCGCCGCGACCCTCACGACCGAGCCTCCGACCTGAGACCAGGCCGTTGAGGTGGTTCCGACCCCTTCGGAACGCTTGTGGCGTTTGCGCCAGAATACCGGTGAACTCGGGCAGTTCGTCGAGGAAGAGCACGCCACCGTGCGCCAGCGACGCCTCCCCCGGCCGCGCGTTCAGTCCGCCGCCGACGAGCGCCGCCATCGAGGCCGAGTGGTGCGGCTGGCGAAACGGGCGCCGGTCCGACAGCCGGCCCTCGCGCAGCTCGCCCGCCACCGACTGGATCATCGAGACCGCGAGCAGCTCGCGCGGGGACAGCGGCGGCAGGATCGAGGGGAGGCGGGCGGCGAGCATCGACTTGCCGGCGCCCGGCGGACCGTTCATCAGCAGGTTGTGGCCGCCGGCCGCCGCGATCTCCAGGGCGCGCTTGGCGCCCTCCTGGCCCTTGATGTCGCGCAGATCCGGCAGGACCGGGCCGGGGGCGGCGATGGCGGGCACGGGCCGCGCCATCGCCTGCGTGCCCTTGAAGTGGTTGGCGAGCTGGATCAGCGAGCGCGGGGCGAGCACGTCGAGGTCGCCCCCGGCCCAGGCCGCCTCGGGACCGGTCGCGGCCGGGCAGATCAGCCCGAGCCCGCGCCCGCCCGCGGCCATCGCTGCCGGCAGCACGCCGTTGACCGCCGTGATCGTGCCGTCGAGCGCCAGCTCGCCGAGGACGCAGTAGCCGGC